>JAFSAX010000215.1 GCA_017442105.1 Selenomonadales bacterium
ACTGCTGCCGCCCGCTGTGACAGGCACCGCCTCTTCCTCTGCGGATGATTGCCATAAGGCAATTACCATGACCGCCAATAATAATACGATGCCTATTTTTCGCGGAAACTCCCACCAGATAATGCGACACGACCTCTTTTTGTTCCACATAACGGACTCCCCTGCCTGTACCATGATTCATGGCAATATATGAAGGAAGTCCGTTTTTTATTCGCGATATTATTGCAAGTATCTTGATTGACCGTCCCCCGTCATAGACGAATAGAGTGCCTTGTTGATACTGCGGCTGATGATACGCGCCATATCTGCGATAAGCCTGTCGATATCGCGCGGTGTCACCATCAGTCGGCTCAACGCTTCAGGCATATTGGCGCGCAGGATCGCTCGTCTGCGGTCTTCCGTCACACGTTCTCCGCGTGCGAATCGGCAAGCTACCTGTCCTGTTCTCTCAAGGCTGTGCAAAATATCGAGCGCGATCGTCGAAGCATAAATAACAGTCGGCACGCCGACAGCGATCACAGGCACGCCCATCGACTCCTTATCAATGCCGAATCTCCGATTGCCGACACCCGACCCGGGATGTATCCCCGTATCAGAAAGCTGGACCGTCGTTGCCACTCGCTTGCTCGATGAAGAAGCAAGTGCATCAACTGCTATGATGACAGCAGGCTGTACGTGCTCTGCGACACCACGCAGGATCTCGGCCGTTTCGATACCCGTCACACCAAGCACTCCCGGAGCGAACGAGCAGACCGAACGCACACTCCTCGCCGCCTCATCCGTCATCATCTCCCGCATATGACGCGTCACGAATACACCTTCCACCGTACGCGGACCGAGCGCATCAGGCGTACTGCTTCGATTGCCCAGCCCCACAACGAGCACTGTCCCCTCCTGCGGGATCATCTCCTGCACTTCTCGCGCAAGCAGACGAACCAACTGCTGCTCTGCCTGCGCATCTTTGCCGACACTGTCCTTCACCTCAAACGTCACATACGTTCCCTGCTTCTTGCCGAGTGCACGTGATGCCGATTCCGTTTCGATACGTACCTTCGTCACCTTCACATCATCTGTCTGCTTTTCCTCTACCATGATACCCGACACCGATGAGCGCACCTCTTCTGCCATCATCTCTCGCGCCTCGAGTGCCAAGTCTGTACGAAACATATTTTCCTCCATCAGCCCACCTCCATCGACCTTCTCAAAAAAAATCATCGTTATCCAAAATAATTCCCGCAACTTACGAAAAATATTACTTGCTTTTTCCTTCAAGACGTGATAAACTACTTCAAGTAATGTACTTATAGGGAGGTGAATCTCTTGCCGAATATTAAATCTTCTATCCGCAGTGTAAAAACCGATGCTGAATTGAATGCAAAAAATTCCGCTGTTAAATCTTCGATCAGAAAAGCAGTTCGCAAACTGAACGAAGCGATTGAAGCAGGTCAAACGGAAGAAGCGAAAAACCTCCTGACGAACGCTGTCAGCGGTTTCGACAAAGCCGTACAGAAAGGCATCGTTCATAAAAATACCGCCGCTCGCAAAAAATCGCGTTTGGCACAGAAAGTTAACGCTATGGCATAATGATGCACTTAAAACGCTTACCGAATCGGTAAGCGTTTTTTTGTTGCCTGTACCAAAAGAACCGAGAAGCACACCTGCTTCTCGGTTCTTTTATCTTCTTGCCATACAAAGTGATATGATGACTTCTTCCAGCACCGCACCGTCCGTACGCCCGCTTTTGAGTGCTTGTTCGGCATCTGCCAAGTCGCACATAGCGCGTCTGAGTGATGTGAGAGAAAAGTTTTTGCTTTGGCGAACAAGTTTTTCGGCAATGAACGAATGACGGATACCCGTTTCACGCATCAAGTCGTCCATATTGCCGCCACTGCCTGCCACTGCGCTTGCCTGCCACAGCATACGCACTTGTCTTGCCAACAGTACTGTTGTCTTGATAAGAGGCACACCGCTGTCTTCTTGTTGTCTGAGAAGCTTGGCAACCTCAGCTGTTTTCTTATCACCGAGCGCATCCAAAAGACGGAATACAGACGCTTCGGGAATCGCCGCCATGCTCTCTGTCAGCACCGCGCGGTCTATCATTTTTTTGTCCGTATATAAGGAAGCTTTTTTCATCTCCTGCTCGACGAAATCGAGCGATATCTCGTTCATCAAATTCAACACCGACAGAAGATACTGCATTCCGTCAGCCGTTATGCGGATACCCAGCTCCTTCGACCTCTTCTGTATCCACGGAGAAAGTTCTTTCGGTTTGAGCGGCTCGCACTCGATGACTGCCGCACATTTTTTGACAGCTTTCGCTATCTTTTTACGACCGTCTATCTTCCCCTGCACAACGAGCACCAGTCGGCAATCGTCAGGGACATTCGCTACCAATTCGGCGATGCGCTCTTCGTCCGCTGTATTACCGCGCCCCGATTGGAGCCATCCTGCATCACGCACCAAAACGCCGTACCGCCCGCCGAAGAACGGTACACTGTTCACTGCCTCCGCAAGCACAGCATACGACGGCATCTCTTCTATGATATGCAGATTCGCGTCCCACTCCTCGCGCGGCAGATGATCTTCCAGCACTTGATTCGTATATTGCCGCACCAGATATTGCTCACTTCCGCAAAAGACATACACGCGATGTGATTCTTTTATCTTTTTTTCATGATCCAAATACATAGCTTTGTTCTCCATTTATTGCTCGGCTATCCGCACGCCGTCTTCATCGGCTTCTATCAATACATATCCGCGTTCATCGATGCGCCACACATCAACATCCTGTTCTGTCAATCGCTTGAGTACAGTCGGATGCGGATGACCGAACGAATTTCGATATCCTGCCGAAATGACCGCATACTTGGGCGCACACTGAGCCAAAAACTCTGCCGAAGTCGATGTCTTCGACCCATGATGCGCAACACACAGCACATCACTTGCCACATCAAGATTCTGCATCAATATCGATTCTTCCTGCAATGATTCCATATCACCCGTAAACAAAAATCGTTTACCTGCATACGATACGCGTACCAGATTCGACGCTTCGTTGCCGCGACGCTGTCCCTGCATCTCTGTCGGTGCGTGCAGGATCTCTATCGTCACACCGTCTATCTCGCGTTTTGCATTACTATCGGCATACTCGACCGCCCGATACCGCTCGTCTTGACGGAGCAGGTTGCGGATACTCTTCGACTGATGCTCTCTCGCCACAATGACCGTATCGACAGGTATCGCACGCACGACTTCTGCCGCACCGCCCGCGTGGTCTTGATGCCCGTGTGTCAGCACCATCATATCGAGCTCTTTTACACCTGCATAACGAAGATACGGCACAACGACACGCAGTCCCGCATCATACGCACCGTCACCGCGACCGAATCGACCGCCTGCATCAATGAGGATAAATCTCTTATTCGGCGTTTCAACGAGTGCCGCATTGCCCTGTCCCACATCGAGATAATGGACACGCATCTTATCTTCCGCAGGCATCATCAGATATGCACAACCGACGATAAAGAAACATACGACAGCGATACCGACCTTCTTCCACGACAACCTGCTCCACAGCATAGCTACGCTCGGAAGCACGTTCGGATGATAACCGAACAGCCAGAGAAGCACAACGTAATAGCCTGCACCCCACCACAAGGATATCTCGGACACATCGACCGATGCAAACGGCATCATCGCAAAGAGGCGTACTTCTTCCATTGCCAAGCCAAGCAAAAGCCCGCAGCCGACAAGACAGATCGTGCCGCCCCACGTCCACAGGCACGATATCAATAAGCCGACCAGACCAAGCACCATCGTAATCTCCAAAAACGGAACGATCGTCAAGTTGGCTATCACACTGCTGAGCGATATCCGATGAAAATACCACACGATAAACGGCACCGTCGCCAGCTGTGCGGCGATCGTCACCCCGATACTGCTCGCCATCCATCTCGGCAGGCGCGTCATTCGTTCTTCCAATTTGGGCACGAGATAGATAATACCTGCCGTCGATGCGAACGATAACTGATAGCTGATATCGAAGATAAGTGCAGGCTCATATGCCAGCATCCCGACTGCGACGAGCGACAGCGCATTGCGCGCATCACGCTGACGATGAAATGATAGCGCGCCGAATGTTGCCATGCCCATCACGACGGCACGAATGACAGGTGGTGTCATACCTGCCATCAACGCATATCCGGAAATAACACTCGTCACCACGATGAACTGCAGCACACCGCGGAGCCGAAGCAGACAACAGACAATGAGCACAAAGCTCGACACCACCGCAATATGCGCGCCCGATACCGACAAAATATGGATAATACCGAGTACCGAAAAATTCTCTATCCATGCGGGCGGTATCCCATAATATCCGCCGAACAAGATCGCAAACAAAACAGCCGCATCTCGTTCGGAGAGAACACTTATAAGCCGCTCTCTTACCGATTGGCGAAGGTCGGCGACCCATCTATGCCAATCTCCTTCTGTCTGCGCGACCCATACATCATCATCCTGCACAGTCATGCGACCGTACACACCATCACGAGCATACATCCCCGCTCGATCAATGCGTCCCGGATTTTGAAAGTCACGAATCTCCTTCACCTTACCGTACACGTTGATGATATCACCGATACGCGCATCGTGTTTCTCTTTATCTGCATAAGCCGTCACAAAAACAGTCGCATCAGGGTTCGCGATGTCCGTCCCCTTTTGCAAGCGCAGCACATCGACGGTATACGTCACCTGCTTCGTTTTCTCGTCAAGCGATATCGGCCTTGCTTCTTTCGTGCTGATGCCCGTTATCAAAACATCCTGCCCGATCCACTCCTCGAGCGGGTTGATCTTCTCCGCATCAGACAACTGCATCACAAGGCATCCGCCCGCTAAAAAGAGCAGCGATACCGTGATAAGCCCATGTTTTGCCTTCTTTATCATCACCGCCAGATGGCAGGTAAGCGCAAGTACGAACAACGCACACCCGATCCGCCAATCTGAGCATTGACTGCCGAGCCAAACGCCGAGAACGAAACCGATCGCTATAGAATTGACAAGCACCGTACTCGTCTGTTTCATATCGTTCTCCTATTCCACCCGAATCAAGGGCTTCATCTTCTCGTATTTTTTCTTACCGATCCCTTTTACTCGCTGGATATCAGCGACCGTAGGGAATCTTCCGTTCGCCTCACGATATGCTATGATTCGTTTGGCGAGCGCAGGACCGATACCGGGCAGTCTGTCCAGCTCCGTTATGCTTGCCGTATTGATATTGACAGGTCCGCTCACTGTAACTTTTTTCTTCTTTCTTGCAGACTTTTTCGTTTCTTTCGTCTGTGAAACCTCTGCCTGCACAGGTGCAACACGTATCACCTGTCCGTCGATGAGTTCTGCCGACACGTCGACGCCATCCATCTTCGCCTCGGGCAAAATACCTCCGCACGCTTCTATTGCATCGATGACACGCATCCCATTCACGAGCGCGATACTGCCCTGCTGGCGCACCGCACCCTCGACACGCACAACGACCGTTTCTGCTTCACGCACCTCCGGGCGACCGCTGATATACACACTGATACAGACCAATATAAGAGCCATGATCGTCACGATCCACAGCTGTCTGTGCTTATCCATACGGTCCACCTCCACAAGCAGTTTCTTTATTTACTTCCTCTTTTCGAGCGTATTCCCCTGCTTTTTTTGACAATTTTTTCATCTATCATTCGCAAACATCTTCACTATCAAAAGCAAAAGGCGAACTGTCGATGCAGTCCGCCCATGTTTATGCTATTTTTATTTCACTACGATATTGACGAGTTTTTTCGGTACACAGATAACTTTTACGACCTGTTTGTCACCGATGAAGCCTTGTACACGCGGGTTCGCGAGTGCGAGCGTTTCCATTTCGTCTTTCGTTGCCGTAGCAGGGAGAAGCACTTTGTCACGTACTTTGCCGTTGATCTGGAGTACGATCTCTACCTCGTCCTGTACGAGTGCGCTTTCATCAAATGTCGGCCACGTGCATTTGTGGATACTGCCTTCTTCGCCGAGCTGTGCCCAAAGTTCTTCCGTCATGTGCGGAGCGAACGGAGCAAGGAGGCGAAGGAGCGCGCTCACGACTTCTTTCATCAGACCGCCGCTTACTGCATTTGCATCTTTGATGCCATAGACAGCGTTGACAAGTTCCATGATGGCACTGATAGCCGTATTGAAGTTATAGCGTTTGTCGATGTCTTCCGTAACCTTTTTGATCGTATGATGAAGGATACGGCGAAGTTCTTTTTCTTCTTTCGTGAGCGAAGCTGCGTCATATGCAGCCGCGCCTTTGATAATGCCTTCGTACTGTGCGACGAGTCGCCATACACGGCTGAGG
The DNA here is from genome assembly GCA_017442105.1 of Selenomonadales bacterium. NCBI lineage: Bacteria > Bacillati > Bacillota > Negativicutes > Selenomonadales > Selenomonadales bacterium. Next base: position 6,377 of record JAFSAX010000215.1, read on the forward strand.
AAGCGGAATGCACCCTCTACACCCTGGTCGCTCCATTCGAGGTCACGTTCGGGCGGTGCCGCGAACAAGATGAAGAGTCTTGCCGTATC
>JAFSAX010000216.1 GCA_017442105.1 Selenomonadales bacterium
GAAATCGTTTTGTTATCGTTTTGTTTTTCTCTCGCATCAGAGGCGATCAATAAATACGGCGTATAAATATAAGCGCGTTCTGTATGCTCTGTCAAAGAGATCGCTTCTTCTTCATACGTAGTCCACGGTTTCAAAAAATCTTGTGTCGATTTTTTGGCATAAACGATTCCGTACTGTTGTGCCTTAGCAACCATATCGTTCGTTGTATTCGCTACTGCTCCTGCCGAACCTTGCATGCAGAAGAAAAACAGGATTCCTAATATCCAATATCGTTTCAAAACGATCCACTCCTTTATCTGCTTAGACTTTTTCGTAAATACCGGCAAAGACTTTTGTTGCAGGACCTGTCATATAAACATTGCCGTCTTTTTCTGCCCATTCAAGATGAAGTGTGCCACCATCAAGAATGATCTCTGCTTGGCGTTCGGTTTTTTCATTCAACACGGCAGCAACGATCGTCGCGCAAGAACCCGTACCACAAGCAAGTGTAATGCCCGCACCACGTTCCCAGACACGCATACGGATCTGTTTACGATTTAATACTTCTGCAAATTCAACATTGATCTTACGCGGGAAGCGTTCGTGCGTCTCCAGTTTCGGTCCCACCTCAGAAAGTGCGATCTTTGCAATATCGTCAACGAAGATAACACAATGCGGATTCCCCATCGATACGGTCGTCATACGGAATGTATCTTCTCCTGCCGTGATAGGCTCTGCTACGATCATCTCTTCCGTTTCACTGATAACAGGAATCTCAGACGGAGTAAGACGCGGTTTTCCCATATTGACGCGCACCCCAATAGAACCGTCTGACATATCAACAAGTGCAGGAATGATGATACCTGCTTTCGTTAAAATATGAAGTTCTTTTTTATCACTAAGCTGATTCGCTGCGATATATTTAGCAATACAACGCGTTGCATTACCACACATCTCCGCTTCGCTTCCGTCGGAATTAAATATCCGCATCTCAAAATCAATGCCTTCTTGCTCGCAAGGCAAAAGGATAACCAATCCGTCTGCCCCAATACCAAAATGACGGTCGCATACTTCAGCCGCTGCAGAAGAATAATTTTCGATCACTTCTTCAGCACCATTCACTATTACAAAATCATTGCCTAAGCCATTCCATTTTTCAAATTTAAATTGCATAACTTACCTCCGAGAAATCGTCCAGTATTATTTCTATTTTACTGATAAAACGATGTTCTTGCAATCTTTCTTTTTGAAAACGGCAGTTTCATCAGATAAAAAAGCATCTGCCAACCCGATATAAATAAGATGATTCCCCAATCTTCCATCGCAAGAGGTACCGTTGAGAATATATCTTGCAAAAACGGTACATAGATCACGGCTATATGCATCATGATAGAGATCATCATCGCACCGATCAAGAATCGATTACGGAAAATGCCCGCCTCCAACGCATTACAATATTCCGATCGACAATCGAGAACATGAAACATCTGGCACATCACAAGCGTCGTCAACGCCATCGTTCTCGCCTTAACTAAGTCGCCTGTCATATAGTAGACTGCTCCGAATACAGCCACCGTAGTCGCGCCTATCTGTATTCCGCGGAGAATGATCTTTCTTGACAATCCTCGCGAAAATACTCCTTCATTCGGTTTGCGCGGAGGTCGTTTCATACTGTTTTTTTCATTCGGATCAATACCGAGCGCCATAGCAGGCAGTCCGTCTGTTACAAGATTGACCCATAGAATCTGCACAGGTAAAAGTGGTAACGGCATTCCCAAAAGCGATGTTAAAAACATCGTCAACACCTCACCTGTATTGCAGGCTAACAGATACCGAATAAACTTACGAATATTGTCATAGATGCCGCGCCCTTCTTCGATTGCCGCCGTAATCGTCGCGAAATTATCATCACTCAATACCATGGCAGATGCCTCACGCGCAACATCCGTTCCACTTTTCCCCATAGCAATACCTACATTAGCCTCTCGAATGGCAGGAGCATCATTAACACCATCGCCTGTCATAGCAACGATCTCACCTTGTTGTTTGAGGGCACGCACGATCTTCAGCTTATGTTCGGGGGCGACACGAGCATAGACAGATACTGTCCTTATAACACGCAAAAAGTCCTGTTCTGTCATACCGTCTATCTGCCTGCCTGTCAAAACATTGCTATCATCTCCTCGACAAATACCGATCTCTTTTGCGATCGCAAGAGCTGTCCTCGGATGATCTCCCGTTATCATGATCGTCCGCACACCTGCTTCCTTGCAAGTCTGAATTGCCGCACTTGCCTCGGGTCGAGGTGGATCCATCATCCCAAACAAGCCTGTAAAAATAAGTTGTCGTTCCATCGCTTCCGCTATCGTTTCATTACGCTTTACGATACGATATGAGGTTGCCAATACGCGCAACGACCGAGATGCCATATCTTCGTATTGTGCTTCGATATCTCGTTTTATTTGCGGTGACAACGGTCGTACTATTCCATTCTCGGCAAGATAATATCCGCACAGTTCCAATACTTTGTCGGGTGCTCCCTTCGTATAGAGTATCCGTTCTTTCTCTTTTTCATAAACGACAGACATTCGTTTGCGTTCCGAAGTAAACGCGATCTCACCTACACGTACTGTTGACTGTTCCAGTTGTTCTCGCCATATTCCCCATCTCGTACCAACGATTGTCAAAGCTCCTTCTGTCGGATCTCCATCAACTACGACACTCTCTTGACGGCTTCTCCAATGACCGCCGATCGTGATATCGCGCTTCCGAATCACAGCATTATTACACAGAACAGCCGTTTCGATCGCATTGCGCAGCGTATCCGATATCGCAGGTTCCTGCGTATCATGTTCACAGCGAAGCATTTGTTCTTCTGCTACTTCATATCGTCCCGATGGCGTAACGATCTCCCGAACTGTCATTTTATTTTGTGTCAGAGTTCCCGTTTTATCCGAACAAATGACCGTCACACAGCCAAGCGTTTCAACCGCGGGAAGCTTTCGTATGATAGCTTTTCGACGCATCATCTTCTGCATACCCAGCGCCAACACGACTGTCACGATAGCAGGCAAGCCTTCAGGGATCGCCGCTACAGCCAAGCTGATGCCTGCCATGCACATCAAAAATATCTCTTCTCCGCGCCAAACACCGATCACAACGACAAGTGCACAGATGGCAAAACAAACGGCAACAAGATATTTTCCCAACTCTTGCAACCTCACTTCGAGCGGTGTCTTTTCGGCAGTATGATCTTGTATCATTCCTGCAATACGTCCGACACTCGTATGCATTCCTGTCGCACATACGATAGCGACCGCCCGCCCTTTGGTGATAACCGTACCTGCATGAAGCATGTTCGCTTGATCGCCAAGCGGTGTTTTTTCATCCAGAATCGTTCGTGAATGTTTATGTACAGGCATAGACTCTCCAGTCAACGGTGACTCATCGGTAAACAAATCGATATCTTCTACGATACGCGCATCAGCAGGCACCTTGTCACCTGCTTCAAGCAAGATGACATCTCCCGGTACAAGCTCGGCAGATAGTACCTCCGTACGATTCCCATTGCGCAGAACATGTGCCGTAGGTGAAGATAATTCACGCAAAGATCGCATTGATTGTTCGGCCTTATACTCCTGCACAAATCCAAGTATTGCATTGACCAATACGATGATCAATATTGTAATAGCATCTGTATATTCACCCAAAAAGGCAGAGATCAGCGTCGCACCCAATAATACCAACACCATAAAATCCTGAAACTGCTGCGCAAAGCTTATCCACCATGGTTGTTTTCGTTCTTCCGATAATCGGTTTTCTCCATACTTCTCTCTCCGTCGTTCTGCTTCGTCCTTCGTCAGACCTGTCTGAGCCGATACCTTAAACTTATCTTCCAATTCTTGAGTACTTAGTGTATAAAACGGTTTGTACATCAATCGTCACCCCATCTCTTGTTTGCTATCACTATATTCAGTCATCGGAATAATAGACCGAACCAATAGAAAATGCTATACTTAGAATAGAAACATCAAGTGAGGTGCTCACATGAATATAGATGGTATTACACTTCATGCACTTGCACAGGAAATAGACAGTCTGGTGCAGGGCGCACGGATCGACCGCATCACACAACCCGATAAAATGACGATCGTCCTCTCGCTTCGTCAACCGGGACGCAACTTAACACTTACCATATCGGCAGAACCCGACAGACCGCATATATTTGTTTCCGAACAAACGTATGACAACCCCGCTGTTCCGCCCGCGTTCTGTATGCTCTTGCGCAAGCATTTGGAGAACAGTCGTATCGCCAACCTCGAGCAACATCATCTCGACCGTATCTTATGGCTCAATTTTGACGTACTTGGTAAAGGCGGCCGCATTATTACCAAATCGCTCGTTATCGAATTGATGGGACGACATAGTAACGTTATCCTGGTAGAAGACAACGTCATTATCGATGCACTCCGTCGCATTCACGAAAACGAAAGCCGCGTGCGTCTTATCCTTCCGTTCGAATATTATCAACTTCCGCCCGCACAACCGAAACAAAACTTGTTTTATGCAGACAAAAGAGAGCTCCTTGATTCTATCCTCTCACAAACAGACCTCGCACTAAGCAAGGCCATCCAGTCTGTATTGATGGGCTTTGGCACACTGCTTGCCAGAGAGCTGTGTCATCGTGCCGATATCCACGAACAAACACCTGTATGTGACTTAACAAAAGATGAACAGCAACTTTTTGCCAATACTTTTTATGATTTTATCGCATCGTTAAAAAGTTCTTCAGAACCAACACTTGCATATGATGCAAAAAAGAAAAAGATTA
>JAFSAX010000217.1 GCA_017442105.1 Selenomonadales bacterium
ATAAAAAGTTTTTGACTTTTTAGAAAAGTTTGTTTATACTGAAAGTATATTGGGGGTGCTGTCTATGCTATCTATCGGAGATCGTGTCGTATATCCAATGCACGGCGCGGGCATTATCGAGAGTATCGAAGAACAAGAGATCATGGGTGAAGTGCAGCCATATTATGTGCTGAAGATACCGTTCGGCAATATGCGCGTCCTGATACCGCTTAAAAAGGCCGCCGATGTCGGGCTGAGATGCATCATTGATGCAGGAGAGATCTGTACTGTCGAGAAGGTGCTCGGTGATGCGCCGGACTTGTCTGACGGCGGGAACTGGAATCGTCGGTTCAATGCCAATATGGCGAAGCTCAAGAGCGGCAACATCATTGCTGTCGCCGAAGTCGTGCGCAATCTGACACTGTCCGACCGTGTGAAGAAGATATCGAGCGGAGAAAGACGGCTTCTCGATACGGCGAAGCATATTTTGGCGAGCGAGCTGGCGCTTGCCTCTAAGAGAGAGCTTGCCGAAACGGAAAAATGGCTCCAAGATCTCCTCAGACGGAATGAAGCCGTTTCGTGATGTATAAAAATACAAATTTTTGCGGGACGTAAGAAGGAATCTGACTGATAGTTGGCTAATAAAAGAAAGTACTGATTTTGGGAAAGGGGGTGAAACTATGTTAGACAGACTGTTACGATTTGGAATCACAGTTTTGATGGGGATCGCAGGTTTGATGCTCGTTCGTCTGGCGATACCGTATTGGGCACCACTCATCGAAACAGACTTTTTAAACGGAAGTATATTCGGAACAACATTACTCGTCGTATTGGGCTTGGCTGTCGGGATGACGGTTGGTGGCATCATCGGCTACTTGTTATCGCCGTGGCTTATCAAGATCGCATGGCAAGTGACGTACTGGATGGAACGTCGCCTCAATAAGATGCCATTGCAGGATGTTATCGTGGGCTCGATCGGATTGGCTATTGGACTTATAATTGCAAACTTACTCGGTGCGGCATTTGTGCCGGTTCCAATCGTAGGCAACTATATCCCGGGTATCTTGAGCATTTTATTCGGGTATCTCGGTATCAATCTTATCCTGCGCAAGCGTGAAGAGATCGCAAGCATCGTTTCGTCGCGCTCCGTCTTCGGCAAAGATCGTGCAGTGAAAGATAAAACGAATGCGAAACCGAAGATCCTCGACACGAGCGTCATCATCGACGGACGTATCGCTGACATCCTCAATACGGGCTTCATCGACGGCACGCTCGTCATTCCCGTATTTGTACTGGAAGAGCTGCAGCATATCGCCGACTCGTCCGACCTTCTTCGTCGGACACGCGGTCGCCGTGGGCTTGATATCTTAAATCATATCCAAAAAGAAACGGATCTGACGGTCGTTATCGACGAACATGATTTCGACGATATCAGCGAAGTTGATTCCAAGCTCATCAAGCTGGCGCATATCCTTCGTGCGAAAGTTATCACGAACGATTACAATCTCAATAAGGTCGCGGAGATACAAGGGGTAGAAGTCCTCAATATCAACGAATTGTCCAACGCCATCAAGCCTGTCGTTCTTCCGGGTGAAGAAATGACGGTCACGATCATCAAAGACGGCAAAGAGATCGGACAAGGCGTGGCGTATCTCGATGACGGTACGATGATCGTCGTTGACAGCGGCAAGCAGTACATCGGCCGTTCCATCGCAGTCATCGTCACCTCGGTGCTCCAGACGGCGGCAGGTCGCATGATCTTCGCCAAACCGAAGGCGTTTGAACGCGGTGCATAAAAAAACAAAGGATCTGCTTTCTTCGGAAGGCAGATTTTTTTGTTTTGTCGGGGGAAATATAGTATGATAGAAGAAACGAAAAGGGGTGGCGAAGATGATATCTGTCATTGTCGCGGCGGCAGGTCGCGGTTCACGAATGAAGCGGGCGGAGAACAAGGTGTTCTTACCTCTTTTGGATAAACCTATTTTACGATACAGTATAGAAGCGTTCCTTAGGCGACGCGATGTGGCGGAAGTCATCGTCATTTGCGCCGCGCACGAACAGGCACAGATGGAATCGTTCGTAGAAGCGTATCGCGGGCAAAAGCCCGTCAAGGTCGTCGTTGGCGGAAGCGAGCGGCAATATTCCGTTGCCAACGCGCTCCGTGCGGCAGATAGAAAGAGCGAGCTGATCCTCGTCCATGACGGTGCCAGACCGCTCGTAACAGACGAGGTCGTGCAGTCGGTCATCGACAGCGCGAGAGCACATCGTGCGGCCATTGCGGCAGTGCCTGTGAAAGACACGATCAAGACAGTCGATGATAGCGGCATGGTCGCCCTTACCCCGCCGAGAAGCACGCTCTTTGCGGTACAGACACCGCAGGGCTTTGCATCGCAGCTTCTCTTTGATGCGTATGCACGCGCCGAGGAGGACGGATTCTTGGGCACGGACGATGCGAGCCTCGTCGAACGGCTCGGTGTGCGCGTCGCCATTGCCAAAGGAGATTATCAAAATATCAAGATCACGACACCCGAAGACCTCATCATCGGGGAAGCGTTGTTGAAAGGAAGAAGCAAATGAGAGTAGGAATCGGATATGATGTACATAGATTAGTAGAAGGACGCAAGCTCATCTTGGGCGGCGTAGAAATTGAGCATGAGGTAGGGCTTCTCGGCCATTCGGACGCCGATGTGCTTCTGCATGCCATCTCGGACGCGCTCTTAGGTGCGGCGGCGCTCGGCGATATCGGCAAGCATTTCCCCGACAAGGATCCGCAGTATAAAGGCATCTCGAGCCTTATCCTGCTCACGCACGTCGGCAGACTGCTCTGCGAGCACGGCTATGCTGTCGGCAACATCGATGCGACGATCGTGGCACAGGCGCCGAAGCTTGCCCCGCATATCGACGCGATGCGCAGCAATATCGCTGATGCACTCGGTATCGAAGTCGGTCAGGTCGGCGTGAAAGCGACAACGACGGAAGGCCTTGGCTTTGCCGGAACGAAAGAAGGCATGGCATCGTATGCCGTTGCACTTCTTGTCAGCAAAGGCGCATAAAAGGCTCGTCTTTGCAGGGACGAAAAAGGCAGGATATCGTATCATGTCTGATCCTTGCGTGTAAAGGCGTATAAAAAGAAGCATCTCCGTACATAGTAAGAAAAACGTGCGGGGAGGCGGTCGATATGAAACGGTTGATGATCGTCACGGCAGTCTGTCTGATGATGATGGTGCCGTCCGTCTGCATGGCATCGAGCGAGGTCAGACTGTTTGCCGATGAGGGCGGCTGGCGGGCAGAGGTGTGGCATGACGGTGCGCTCTTTTTGCGATTCGTCTTGGCAGAAACGGTCGCTGTATGGCGAACAGAGGATGATGATAAGACGCTTCGGGCATGCCCATTTGTCGAAGATGGTATGCTCAGGCTCATCATTCGGTAACAAAAGCGAAGGAAAATGCGTAAACCGCGCGTGACCCTTCGCTTTTCTCTTTACATAACGGGATAGAATCTGATACAATACAAGAATAAGTTATTCTGGAGGGGTATATTACATGGCTGATAAAATGAGAGTGCGTTTTGCACCGAGCCCGACGGGTCCGTTCCATATCGGCGGTGCGCGTTCGGCACTTTTTAACTGGTTACTTGCGAAAAAAGACCAAGGCACGTTGGTGCTTCGTATTGAAGATACAGACAGAGAACGTTCGACGAAAGAGTCGGAAGAAAACATCAAAGAAGCCTTGAAATGGCTCGGTATCACGTGGGACGAAGGGATCGACGTCGGCGGCGAGCACGGTCCGTACCGTCAGACGGAACGCCTTCACATCTACGAAGAATACACGAAAAAATTGCTCGCGAGCGGACAGGCTTACGAATGTTTCTGCACCGATGAAGAGATCGAAGCGGAACGTCAGGCACTCAAAGACGCAGGCAAAATGCCGATCTATCAGGGCCATTGCCGTCATTTGACGGAAGAGCAGAAAGAAGCGTATCGCGCTGAAGGCCGCAAACCGACGATCCGTTTCCGCGTTCCCGAAAATCAGGAGATCATCGTCGATGATATGGTACGCGGTCGCGTCACGTTCGACTCGAACGGTGTCGGTGACTTCGTTATCGTAAAATCGGACGGTATCCCCGTATATAACTACGCTGTCGTTATCGACGATGCTACGATGGAGATCACGCACGTTATCCGTGCCGAAGAACATCTCTCCAACACGCCGCGTCAGGTCGTGCTCTATGAAGCACTCGGCCTTCCGACACCGCGTTTCGGTCACGTATCGCTCATCCTCGGCAAAGACCGTACGAAAATGAGCAAACGTCACGGCGCAACGAGCGTCGATCAGTATCGTAAGCTCGGCTATCTCCCGGAAGCGATTGTCAACTTCCTCGCACTTCTCGGCTGGTCGCCGACGGGTGAAGAAGAGATCCTCTCGGCAGAAGAACTCATCGAGCAGTTCTCCATGGATCGCGTTGCGAAAAACCCTGCCGTATTCGATATCGACAAGCTCAACTGGATCAATGCCCAGTACATGAAAAATGCAGACCCTGCGATGGTATGCGATCTCGCTATCCCGCATCTCGTAGAAGCAGGCTATATCACGGAAGACATCTCCGCAGAAGAAAAAGCAAAACTCGTTGAATTCACCGCCGCTGTACAGGATCACCTCAGCTATGCGGCACAGCTCACGGAGCTTGCAGACCTTTATTTCAACGATGAGTTCGATGTAACAGACGAAGAGATGAAAGAAATTCTTGCCGACGAAACGGTACCTGCCGTAACGGCTCTCTTTGCGCAGAAGATGAATGAGCTTGAAGTCGTTGACTTCGCGGCGGTCAAAGCCATCTTCAAAGCGATTGGCAAAGAACTCAAAGTAGGCGGCAAAAAAGTATTCATGCCGCTCCGTATCGTAACGACGGGTCAGATGCATGGTCCCGACCTTGCAAAAATGATCCCGATCATCGGTCGCGAACGTATCCTCGCAAGAATGGCACGTACGCTCGATG
>JAFSAX010000218.1 GCA_017442105.1 Selenomonadales bacterium
CCATCGCCTTTGAAAAAGGAAATGAGTGATGGCAGTAAGAGATAGTCCTTTTTCAAGAGCGATGCAGTTTCTTTGTAACTTTCTTTGCTGACAAAGAAAGTTAAAGAGAAGGGAAGAGCTAACTAGTGCGAAAAGAAGGCTTTGCGATTTCGATACGCAAGACCGAACATACAAAAAAGAGACCGCCTTTCGGTAGTCTCTTTCTTTATTTCTCGCGCAGGCGTTCTTCCTTATTTCTCGCGCAGGCGTTCCCTTTACCTTATATCCTCCCCTACGAATGTTATCCCAATCTCAGCTTCGAAGGTGCGGTTCCACGGGAAGGTGATGTTGATGTCGTTGATGTCGAGGAAGGATAGGTTTTGATCGGCGAAGGCGAGGAGTTTATGCTCGCTGACGGCGATGAGGCGCGGGCGGATCGGTTTGATATTGACGTCGGTGGCTTTGCCTTTCGTATGAGCGATGATGTCATTTTGGATAGACTGGCGAACGTTTGCCTGATATCCCCAGTCTTCGAGATAACGGGTCGCAAGAAGGCGTGTGCGTTCGGTGTCGTTTGCTTTGTTCATAAGGATGCTCTGTGCGATGACGAAGCCGATGGTGTTGTCGGCTGTGTTCCAGCCGCCGTAGGCGTAGAGTTTATCGAGTATCTTGCGTTCGGCGAGGTGTTTCATCAGACCGTTGTCGGCTCCGTTGGCATATCGGATGTCGGCGAGTATGACTTTTTTACCGCAGGCGAGTTCTTGTTCTATCATGTCGGCAAGCTCGCGGTGGGCGTCGGTGATGGTGCCGTCGTTTTCTTTCCATGCGGCTTCATACGTGCGTCCGTAACGGTCGGTGTTGACGGCGAGTATGATGTCGGCACGGTCTGTGCTCGTGGGGTAAGCACCTGCGGCAAAGAGATGTGAGCTGATGGATTCGGCGCAAGGTACGTCAGAGTAGGTGGGGATGGTATTGCCGCCGATGCCGGGTGCGTAGACGGTGGCGATACGCGGGATGTCCCATGAGATGTCGCTGATGGCGCGTGTTACCATGACGAGGCCGAGTTCATCGACGCCGGGGACGGAGGTGTAGCGGCTTTTGCCGAGGCCTGCGCTTTTGTCGTCGATCTTACGGCAGTCACGACGTGTCTGCGAGTAGGGGGCGTTGTCGTCACGACCGACGATGAGGTATTTGAAGCTGCCTTCGTGTGCGAGTTCGACGAGCCGCAGGGTGGCGGAGAGGTTTTTGGCGCGGCGGCCGAGCCAGTCGGTGAGGTATTCTTCGGGGATCTCTTGCGCGAGTTTTTCCAGTCTTTTTTCTTCGTTGCGAGTAATGATACGTGATTCTTGTTTGTCAAGAAGGGCGGTGTATTCGAATATCTTCGGTCCGTAGGTTTCGTAGTAGGCAGGTTCGACACCGCCTTCGGAGGCGCGCGGACTGCGCATGACGGAGGCGAATACGTAGGTCGTCATGCCGTTGTGATAGTCTTTGAGTGTGCGGAAGTTGTCGACGCGGCGGTTGATGGTGTTTTGATCGAGGTCATGCTTGCGCGAGGCGACAAGACTGCCGTAGATGAGTGCGTCTGCGGAAACGACGACGGCATCGGCACGTTTGATGTTTTGGTGAAGCCATGCCCACAGTGCGTCGGGGTTGCCCGGTGAGGTGCGGTTTCCGAGAAGATGGGCGGGCGGTGTGATCATCGTGATGCCTGCCGCTTCAGCCGAGGCGACTGTCTGCGAAAAAGAGATCGGACGGTCGTCTTGCGGGATATAGACGATGCGCTTGGCTTCGGCATCAGCCGCGCCGAGCCATATAAATAGGCAGATGAATATGGCAAATAGTCGTTTTATCATAAGAAATGCCTCCTTGTGCGGAGATGGTCATAATGTGATATCAGGCTTGCGCTTTATGATCATATCGCGAGTTAAAATGATTGCAAGGGCTTGCGGTGTGTTTCGCTTCGCTAGTCATGCGTCAGCATGAACAGCGAAGCGGGATAGTTTGCGAAGCAAAATATCTTACGTTGATTATATCACAAATATAGCGATATGTCCGATGGGAAAATGAGGGGAGAGGCAAACGAAAAAGGCGCACCAAGCGGTGTGCCTTTTTTGTTTTAACTTATTCTTTTGTACGGCAGACGAGTTTGAAGAGTGCTTGTGTGCCTTCGTCTTCGAGGCCTTCGCGTGCGAGCTGATTGTAGAGCTGTTTCGCAAGGGTAAGACCGGGGAGACTGAGGCCTGCTTCTTCGGCAGATTCGATAGCGATGCCCATGTCTTTGATGAAGTGTTTGATATAGAAGCCGGGTGCGAAGTCGCCGCGGATCATGCGCGGTGCGAGGTTCGTAAGCGACCAGCTTCCTGCGGCACCTGTTGCGATGGAATCGAGTACGTGGGTCGGGTCGAGGCCGACTTGTTTTGCGTAGGCGATGGCTTCGGATACGCCCATCATGTTGCCTGCGATGGCGATCTGATTGGCCATTTTGGTGTATTGGCCTGCGCCTGCACCGCCCTGGTGCTGGATGTTTTTGCCGAGGAGCTCAAACAGCGGACGCATTTCTTCGAAGGCGTCTTTGTCTGCGCCTACCATGATGGAGAGCGTGCCTTCACGTGCGCCGATGTCGCCGCCCGATACGGGTGCGTCCATGGCGAAGATGCCTTGGTCTTTGGCTGTATGATAGATCTTTTTCGCGAGTGCGGGGCTGGAGGTCGTCATGTCGATAAGGTAAGCACCCTCTTGTGCGTTGGCAAGAAGACCGTTGGCGTTGAAGTATACTTCTTCTACGTCTTTCGGATAGCCGACCATTGTGATGACGATGTCGGATGCTTTTGCTACTTCGCCGGGGGTGTCTTTCCAGATGGCACCGTCTGCGATGAGGTCTTCTGCTTTTTCACGTGTGCGGTTGTAGACGCATACGGTGATGCCTGCTTTCATAAGGTTCGATGCCATCGAGCGTCCCATGACGCCTGTGCCGACGAAACCGACGACTTTTTCTGCGAGATTATCCATATGAACACGTCCTTTTTCTGATTATCAGTCAAGTTTATGTTATGCGCGATATGCGCCGATGATTTCTCCGTAGTAGATGGTGTGTACGTCACCGCTAGAGTACCAACGGTCACGCATACTTTCGTCGAGGAGTGCGAGGTCCATTTCTTGTTTGTAGAGGGTCTTGCACTCGAAGTGGAGCGGACAGCCGCCGATGAACGGCGTGGAGAGCTTCGCGGGCGGAAGAAGGGTAAGACCTGCTTCGGCGATCTTATCTGTATCGCGGCCGCTTTTTGCACCGCAGAGCTTGACGGCATCGGCGAGTGCGCCTTCGGGAAGGCTGACGGTGAATTCGCCTGCCGCGTCGATCATGGTCTTTGTATGACGGGACTCGCGTACCATGACGGTGAAGACGGGCTTGCCCCACATGTAGGAGATGGCACCCCAGCCGATGGTCATGGTGTTGACTTTGTCGTTTGCTTTTGTTGTGAGAAATGCGCCTTGCGAGAGGCTGGTGAGCGCTTCGCGTGCGTATTCGTTATAGGAAATGGGATTCATGCTATGTCCTCCTTGTTATCATAACAATATATATTCGCGATTGTCTGACAATTTCCTTTTATTTTGTATCACAAATATTTTTTGTCTGCATAGTCTGGATAAAAAGGAGGAATGATGGTGGGGCGTGACGGTCTGAGTGAGGCGGTCTTTTCGTGGGCGGTGGTCGCATTTTGCGTGTTGGTGCTGCTCTCTCTGGTGAGCAGGTATCTCTTTTTCTTCGGGCTTGGCGTAGCGGCAGGGCTTCTTATTGCGTATGAATTGGCGTACCGCTGGATAGGCTGTTTGTTATAGAAAGTGTGCGGCGCGGTCGTACGGGCACCGTGTATATCGGCGGTATTGGCAGGAGTGCGCGCAGGCGAGGGAGAAGTAGTAAGGGACAGACGATGAAGGAGTTGGCTTTGGTGGCAGAGGACAGAGGTGTGGGCTTGGCATTGGCGGAGGATTATTTTACGGCGGCGGTCGTTTTGCCGCTTGTGATGACACGTGAGGGACTTGCGCTTTTATTTGAGGTGCGCGCTTCTACGCTTCGCCGTCAGCCGAATGAGATATGTTTTCCCGGCGGAAAGGTCGAGTGCGGAGAAGATGCGCTCGGCGCCGCGCTTCGCGAGGGGGCGGAGGAGATCGGCTGGCAGAAAGATAAGATGACGCTCGTCGGTGCGCTCGATTATATCATCACGCCGAGCCGTGCGCGTATCTATCCGTTCGTCGTGACGGTATCGGATTGGGAGAAGATGCACCTGTCGGCAGGCGAGGTCGCGGAAGTATTTACCGTACCTGTGCGCTTCTTTTTGGAAACCGAGCCGAGCGAGTGCGAGATGGAGCTGGCGACGCGGGCGGGCAAGGGGTTTCCGCTGGACAAGATACCGTTCGCGAGTGAAACGTATCGGACGAAGCGCAGTTACCGCGTGCGCTGGTATGAGTACGACGGGCGCGTCATATGGGGGCTGACTGCGAATATTCTCTTAGCATTCGTGCGCGCCGTGCGTGAAGGACGTGTGCGACTTCCCGAATAAAAAAGATACCCGATGGGCTTGCGTGCCTGTCGGGTATTTTTTTGATATCGTTATGCTGTTTTTCGTGCGTAGATGATGATGGCACTAAGAACGAGGACAAGCCCTGCCGCGCGAAGGAGCGTGAATGGTTCGTCGACAACGACGATGCCGAGCATGGTTGCAACGAGCGGAGAGAGCGCGCAGAAGATGCCTGCCGTTTCTGCCGAGCAGTAGCTTTGCGCGAGCGGTTGGAGCGTGAAGCCGAACGCGGAGCAGACGACAGCCAGATAGAGGAGGCATTCATAGGTCAGTGCTTCCTGCGGAACGGACGGCGACTCGAACAAAAAAGCACCTATCATCGACAGTACGCCCATCGTCAGTACTTGCAGAAAACCGACCGTCAGCGGTTCGGCATCGGGTGCCAGTCGTGATGTCGCGACGATGCTCATCGCATAGAGGAGGGCGGCGAGCAGCATCAGCCATTCGCCGAAGGAAAGACTGAGCCCTGCACCTGTCCACGACATACATACCACACCGCCGAGCGCGAGAAGCGAGCAGACGACCGCACGCCCGTCGGGAAGCCTTCGCGCAAGGATCGCCGTGAGGATAGGCACCATCACGATCGCCGTGTTTTCAAGAATGGACGCGACTGACGTATCCGTCGTCAAAAGCCCCATCAGTTCTGCCACCATCGTCAGGAAAAAGAGCGAGCCGATGATGATGCCTGCCCGTGCGTCGCGCATCGTCGTGCGCTTTAGGCGAGAGATCATGAACGGAAGCAGTACCGTACACGCTAAAAGCGAGCGGTATCCGAGAAGCGTCAGCGGTGCAAGCTCCAGCATACAAAATTTCGAAAACAGATACCCCGTCGCACGTGCCGCGATAAGCGAAGCCAGCAGAATGACTGCCGTGCGCGAGGAAAGCGTAAGATTCATGGGAAGATTCCTTTCGTTGGTAGATAATAAGGATAGTATAGCATAGGAAAGGAGGGGAGAAAAGAGCCGTAGCCTCCAAGCTATATACATTACAAGATATGCTCTCTCCCTCCGTCACGGACAAGCCGTGCCACCTCCCTCATCAGAGGGAGGCATTAGAGTATGAGGAAGATATTTTTACCGTTCTAAACCTTAGCAGTAAACTAGCATCGGTGTGTCACGCTTTTTGAAGCGGTGCAGTCCGTTATAGCGTAGGCTAGGGTCCGCTTCAACAGCGTGCGCCTTTTTTGTTACTTATTGGAGAAGTATCCAAGAAGCAAGTCCGAAGGGCGATGCTGATTGGTTAATACTTCCCATGCGATAGCGACCCAAGAAGCACACCGTTAGGGAGTGCTGATTGGTCAGTCGCGAACCGCTGGGG
>JAFSAX010000219.1 GCA_017442105.1 Selenomonadales bacterium
AAGTGCGTGGTGGGCCCACTTGGGATCGAACCAAGGACCAACCGGTTATGAGCCGGTGGCTCTACCGCTGAGCTATAGGCCCGATTTGGTTGCGGGGACAGGACTTGAACCTGCGGCCTTCGGGTTATGAGCCCGACGAGCTACCAACTGCTCCACCCCGCGATATTGCTTGCGATATAGCCTAATAAGAATAGCACTTATAGCGCCTCTTGTCAAGAAATAATATGCAATTTTGGCGAGGTTTATGCAGGGAAGATACGCGAAGGCGTAAAAATCGCTTCATCCGCATACAAAAAAGCAGGAGCACAAAGCCCCTGCCTTTTATTTTGCTGTACTGCGCTGTTTTCTTTGCTTGTTCCAATACCAGATCATCGGTCCGATCAGCGTCGGAAGCCCGATGAGAAGCGACACCCTGAGGTCGTCGAGGAACGCCATGACCACAAGGCAGATGACCTGTGCCCAGATACCGAACAGCGTCACGTACGGGAAAAACGGTGTCTTATATTTCAGCGTATGCTCCAGATTCGCCAAGCGGAGCTTCTTGCGGAAATTGTACTGGCTCCAGCAGATCGATATCCAAGCCATCGCGCCTGCGAAGCCCGACAATGCCAAGAGGTATGTATATGCCATCTCGCTCGCATCGAGCGTATAGAGCCCGATGATGACCCAGCACCCTGCGATCGATGCCAGCACCGCATTGCGCGGAACGTAATTGCGGTCGAGCTTGCCCATCGCCTTCGGTGCCATGCCCTCGCAGCCGAGTGCGAACAGCGCGCGCACACAACCGTACAGACCCGAATTCGAACAAGAGATCGCCGCCGTCAGTACGACGAACGCGAAGATACTGCCTGCCCAGTGGAACCCGTGCGCATTGAGAGCCGCGGCGAACACGCTCTCCGACAGCGTCGCCTCCGTCCACGGATAGATAGAAAGAAGAAGCGTTATCGGAATGATGTAGAGTGCGATGATGCGCCACGTTACATTGCGCACCGCCATCGGAATACTCTTTTCCGGATTCTTGCACTCACCTGCTGCCAAGCCGATGATCTCCGACCCCTGGAAATTGACCAGTATCATGACCATCGTCAGAAGCACGATCGTGTATCCGTTCGGCGTAAAGCCGCCGCTCCCCAGAAGGATAGACGTACCGATGAACTCTTCGCCCGTAAGACCGAGCATGACCGCTGCCGCGATCGCCACGAACATGACGAGCGCAGAGATCTTTATCAGCGCCAACCAAAACTCCGTTTCGCCGAACTTATCGACTTGGAACAGGTTGATCGCCGTAACGAGAAGTCCCAGAAGCACAGCCCACGTTACCTGACTGACCTCGGGAACGAAACTATTCATAATGATACCGCCCGCTATCATCTCGGACGGAACGTATGCTATCCACGTGACCCAATATGCCCATCCGACCCCACAAGCCCAGACGGGGGAGATATGTTCTCGTGCGTACCCGATGAATGAAGTTGCCACAGGCCTTGCTACCGCAAGCTCACCCAAGCAAAGCATAACACAAAGTACGATCAGACCGCCTAAGAGATACGACAAGATCGCCGCCGGCCCTGCCTGCTCCAAAACATATCCGGTACCCAAAAAGTACCCGCTGCCGATAATACCGCCCAGCGCAAGAAGCTGTAAGTGACGTGGTTTTAATCCTCGGCTGAGATTTTGTTCCTGCTCTTTCATGAGCTCCGTAACACTTCCCTTCTGTATACAATATTAAGTGGTATCATTATACAACATTTTTCGTCATTTAACAGTATTTTTTACGAAAAAACCTAGGATTTTTTGCGACCATACGGAAAAATCCTCCATTACCTCGCATCTCGACCAAAAGATATGCGATTTCCTCTCGTTTCCTCCCATACCTTACTAAATAAGACGCTCTTTCACACGCGAAAACGACAGCCGCCTCTTGCCCCAAGCGATACCGATTCAGTATAATAGAAGAGAGGTGACATCATGAACGAATATTTGACCGTACAAGGATACGGCGAAGCGACCTACATCATACAGCGCTCCCGATTCCTTACCTATATAACACCCGTAGAAACGGAAGAAGAAGCCGCAGCCTTCATCTCCCGCATCCGAAAAAAACATTACGACGCCACGCATAATTGCGCCGCCTACACCATAGGACTGAATGACGACATCCAAAAAGCAGACGATGACGGCGAGCCCTCGGGCACCGCAGGCCGTCCCATGCTCGAAGTCCTCAAAAACCGCGGGCTCAAAAACACCTGCGTCGTCGTCACACGCTACTTCGGCGGTATCAAGCTCGGCGCGGGCGGACTTGTACGCGCCTACGGCAAAGCCGTCACCGAAGGCATCGACGCCGCAGGTATCTATCGCATGATGCTCTACGGCAAATGGCACGTCGAGATTTCCTACGAGCTTCTCGGTGCAATCGAAAACCAGCTCCGTACAGGCGGATACCACATCGCCGACAAACAGTTCACCGACGTCGTCGTACTTACCATCTGCGCACCCAAGACAGACGGCGAGCGCCTTGTGAGTGAACTTACCGACTGGAGCGGCGGCCGTGCCATCGTGCGTGATGCAGGCGAAGAATACACCCCCGTCGAACTCGACGAAGAAGAATAGACAGGAAATCGGCTGCGCCTCCCTCTAATGCGAAAGGCAGCGCGGCATTGCCGTGACGGAGGGAGAAAACAAGCAGACATCCCCAAGCCTCCCTCTGACGAGGGAGGTGGCA
>JAFSAX010000220.1 GCA_017442105.1 Selenomonadales bacterium
GGCACGATCTGCATAATGCGGGTCATACATAAACTTAATATGATCTATCTGTTTGTTGATCGGTTCGTCTGTCGGATTGGTAAATGTGCATCGAATATAATAGGTGTCCTTTTTTTGATACGTGTCTACTGCAAGGGTAAGCGCAGACAACGCTTGTTCGGATGATGTGTCTGCTTCCTCTGCCCATACGCACGGCATCATAGCCATCATCCATATACATACCGTCAATATCAATCGTAATCACATGTCCGTTCCCTCCCGAGTATCGTTATTCACATTATAACATTTTTTATGTGGTGCCAAAACAAAAAACGCTCCTCGTTATGAGGAGCGTATCTTTTACTTACAGGGAGAGGCGCGTTTTGATGCGTTCTACTGCTTTGATGGTGTTTTCTTTGTTGCCGAATGCGGTCAAACGGAAGTAGCCTTCGCCCGACGGACCGAAGCCTGCGCCCGGAGTACCGACGATGTGTGCTTCGTTGAGGAGTTTGTCGAAGAAGCTCCACGAATCCATGTTGTTCGGTGTTTTGAGCCAGATGTACGGAGCGTTGACGCCGCCGTAGAAGGTGAGGCCTGCTTCAGCAAGACCTTCACGGATGATCTTAGCGTTTTCCATGTAGTAGCCGACCATAGCTTGTACTTGTTTTTTGCCTTCTTCTGTATAGATGGCAGCCGCACCGCGCTGGGTGATGTACGGTGTGCCGTTAAATTTCGTCGTCTGACGGCGGTTCCAAAGACGGTTGAGGGATACTTCCTGGCCGTCTTTCGTTTTGCCCATGAGTTCTTTCGGAACGACTGTGTATGCACAGCGCGTGCCTGTGAAGCCTGCATTTTTGGAGAAGGAGCGGAATTCGATAGCAACTTCGCGTGCGCCTTCTACTTCGTAGATGCTGCGCGGCACGTCTTCTTCGGTGATGTATGCTTCATAAGCGGAGTCGAAGAGGATGATGGAGTCGTTTTCTTTTGCATATGCGACCCATGCTTTGAGCTGGTCTTTGGAGAGCGTCGTACCTGTCGGGTTGTTCGGCGAGCAGAGGTAGATAAGGTCTACTCGTTCGGACGGGAAGGAAGGAACGAAGCCGTTTTCAGCGGTGCATGGCATATATGTTACGCCTTCGAACATGCCGTCAACGATGTTGCCTGTACGGCCTGCCATGACGTTCGTGTCAAGGTATACAGGGTATACAGGGTCGGTGATGGCAACTTTGTTTTCGAGACCGAAGATCTCCTGGATGTTGCCGACGTCACATTTAGAGCCGTCGCTGATGAATACTTCATCTTCAGCGATCGTGATGCCGCGTGCTGCGTAGTCATGTTCGATGATCTGCTGGATAAGGAAAGCATAACCTTGTTCCGGACCGTAACCGCGGAAGGTTTCTGCTTTTGCCATTTCGTCAACTGCTTGGTGCATTGCTTCGATGGAAGCAGGTGCGAGCGGCTGCGTAACGTCACCGATACCAAGACGGATGATGTCGGCATCTGGATGTTCTTCTTTAAATTTGTTAACGCGGCGAGCGATTTCCGCAAACAGGTAGCTACCCGGTAATTTTAAGTAGTTTTCGTTTACTAAAGCCATTGTAAGTCTCCTTTCGAATTTCAAGATGACATTCTAAGTTTTATTATACAATGAATCGTCTGTATCGTACAGATGTAAATGAGAAAAATTCTACCTTCTTGTCAGATTCGAGGGAGCTGTGACGGAGTGGATAAGAATCTTGTTGTTATTTGGACGCAGGTGGAGTAAAATGGTACTGAAATATTGATTATCTTGGGGTTGATATCCATGGAATGGAAGAAGAATCTGGCTGTTCTTACGCTGGGTATGGTGTTTGCGTCGGTCAGTTATACGATGATCATTCCGTTTTTGCCGCTGTTTTTGTTGGAACTCGGTGCGACGGAGGAGTCGGTCGCGCTGTGGTCGGGGCTGGTGTTTTCTTCGACGTTTTTGGTGGCGGCTATCATGGGGCCTGTCTGGGGCAAGCGCGCAGACCGTTACGGAAAGAAAAAGATGGTGCTTCGGGCAGGGTATTGTCTGGCTGTTGTATATATCTTGGGTGCACTGGTGGAGAACCCGTATCATCTTTTGGGGATGCGCATTTTGCAAGGGTTCGCGAATGGGTTCGTGCCTGCGGCGTTGGCGATCATTGCGACGAATGTGCCGAAAGAGAAACTGGGGTTCAGTATGGGGCTGATGCAGGGTGGACTTTTGGTCGGTACGATCGTCGGGCCTTTGTTCGGCGGTGTGCTGTCCGATCTGTTCGGGATGCGTATGTCGTTCGTGGTGGCAGGGGTCATCATCGGTGCGATCACGGTTTTGGTGACGTTCGTTGTGAAGGATAACAGCAAGGCCGAGCAGACGGTCGTTACGTCGATGAGGGAAGATATGCGGATCGCGCTGACGAATCGTCGTGTGCGTGATATGCTTGTTTTGCTTTTTATGCTGCAGATGGGTGGGCTGATGCTTCAGCCTATCATTACGCTCTGCGTCGATGCACTCAATCCGACGGGAGATGCGTTCGGCGGTACGGTGGTAGCATCGGGTCTGGTATTCTCTTTGATCGGTATCAGCGGTGCGGTCAGTGCGCCACTCTGGGGGCGATACGGACAGAAGTTCGGCTATTATCGTGTGTTGGTATTAGCATTTGCGGGAGCGGGTATCGTACATATCATACAGAGCCAATCAGATTCGTTGACGATGTTTTGTATGATGCAGGCGATCATAGGTCTCTTTATCGTTGGGGTACAGCCTGCGCTCAATGCGATCATGGTCAGTTCGACAGATGCCGATTTTCATGGGCGAGTGTTCGGTATTGCGACGACGTTCAATCAGCTCGGGTGTATGGCAGGGCCTCTTGTCGGCGGTGTGCTGAGCGGTATTGTCGGTAATATGGCTGTGTTCGCTTGTGTGGGATTGACGCATCTTGTGACTGCTATGGTAGTATTCTGCCGAGAACGCAGTCAAATATTAGAAGGAAAATAGGCGGACGATCGTACGGCCTTCTTGCATATGATATGGCAGGAGGGATATGGTATGAAACGAATTCCGATCATCGGTGTAACGGCAGGAATTGATGAATCGGGACGCGCGGTCGTCGCGGAATCGTATATACGTGCGATTCGGTCGGCGGGCGGTCTTGGTATTGTTATTACTCCTGTGGAGCGGGAATATGAAGCATGGTATCAAGTGCAGGCGATAGACGGACTTGTGCTAAGCGGTGGCGGTGATGTCAGTCCGCTTCTCTTTGGAGAGGAGCCGCATCATGGTATCGGTCGCGTTGACAGGATGCGTGATGTATGGGAGATGGCGTTGTGTCGATTGGCTGTGAAGGGCGGTAGATCGATACTTGGTATCTGCCGAGGGATGCAGGTGATGAATGTTGCGCTTGGCGGCGATGTGTATCAGGATATTGCATCGCGGGCGGATACGATCTGTCATCAGCAGACGAGTGCACGCAATACGACATGGCATACCATAAGGCTCATAGAAGGCAGTCGGCTGGGAAAGATATTCGGTAAAAGGATCGCGGTCAACAGCTATCATCACCAAGCCGTACGGCGCATCGCAGATGGACTAACGATTACGGCGGTGGCAGCGGACGGTGTGACGGAAGCGATAGAAGGCCGGGACGGATGGCTCGTCGGTGTGCAGTGGCATCCCGAATCGTTATCCGAGATGAACCCTCTGTGGCAAGCGTTTGTCGAAGCGGCGGTCGGAACAAAATAATAGGAAAATATTTCATTTTGTTTTAGCGAATTGTTTTGAAACAGATGTAAAAATGCTATAATATATAGATGGATAGATAATTACACGTAATACGAATTACGGAGGAAACAGTATGATCGTTCAAGAAGGGGCAGAATCGTTCCTCCTCAGAGGAGGACGGCGCGGTGTGCTTTTGATTCACGGTTTCACAGGCTCAACATCTGAGGTGCGTGAGCTGGCAGAAGCACTCCATAAACAAGGCTATACCGTATTTGCTCCGCGTCTTGGCGCGCATGGGACATCTCCGAAGGAGCTGGAAGCGACCTCGTGGCACGAATGGTATGCAACGGTCGAAGATGGGTACAGGATATTATCCCAGCTGTGTGACGAGATCATGGTGGCAGGTCACTCGATGGGCGGTCTGTTCGCGATCTTGATCGCATTATCGTTTCCTGTCAAACGTATAGCTGTGCTGTCTGCGCCTATCAAGGTGCAGGACAAACGCGTCGAATATCTTGGGCTCGTCAGTCTTGTTGCTCGTTTCTTTACGAAGAAAAAACGGAAGAAAGATGTACCGTATTTCAATTATTCTGTCATGCCGCTCAAAAGTGTGCAGAGCTTGATGGCGCTCATTGATACGGTACGGCGAGAATTGCCGCGCCTTGATAAGCCGATACTTATCTTGCAGTCGCGGCGAGAACATACGGTCGATCCTGTCAGCGCGCAGATCATCTATGATGAAGTCGGCTCGAAGGACAAGAAGCTCCGTTGGCTCGAGCGCTCGGGTCACAGCATTGTGACCGATCAGGAACGCGAATTCGTATTTCGTGAAGTCATCGTATTTTTTAATCAATCTGAAACAGAAAAGGAGAGTATATAACATGGCAGAAGATGCAAATAGATGGTGTTTCGCTTGCGGACCCGATAACCCGATCAGTTTAAAATTGAAATTCCGTGAAGAAGGTGACCGTTACTGTTCGGACTTCGTAGGACAAGAAGTTCATCAGAGCTATGACGGTATCGTACACGGCGGTATCATCAGTACACTTCTCGACGAGATCATGGGCGGATACATGTATTACAAAGGGCATAAAGCCGTAACAGCTAAATTGGAGATCCGCTACCGCAAACCGACCCCGATCGGTCAGCACCTCAATATTCAGGGCTGGATCGTAGGTAATCGTGGTACGATGTATGACCTTGCTTCGCAGATCACACTCGATGACGGTACTGTTACTGCAGAAGGCAAGGCGAAGATCGCCTTGATCGAGGGCTGATCATGACGATCAAGCAGAGACTGCTGGCATTGATGGCAGAACGGTCATATCGTCCGAAAAATGCAGAAAAACTGGCAGGGCTTCTCGGACTTGGCGGCGATGACTTAAATGAGCTGTGGCGTGTACTCGATGAACTGTTGGCGTGTGGTATTATCACAGAAAACCATGTTCATAAGTACGGATTGCCGCAACAGATGAACCAAGTCGTCGGACAAGTACGCATCAACAGTAAAGGATTCGGTTTCGTCATCGCAGACGACAGCGACCCGAACGAACGAGATATTCATATCAGCGCAGACAAACTGCACGGTGCAATGAACAATGACCGCGTCGTGGCGCATATCGACAGGCCATCTACACAAGACAAAGCAGGCGAAGGTGAGATCGTTCGCATCATCGAACGCGCCAACAAACGTGTTGTAGGTGTATTTCATCGTGCGCGCAAAAACGGATTCGTAACGCCGCTTGACAGTCGTATTCGAGAAGACATCTTCATCTCGGCAGAGGCGATCGGCGATGCACAAGACGATGCTCACGTTGTCGTAGAACTGTCTGTATGGCCGACTGACTTTCAGCGGGCGGAAGGACGCATCATTGAAGTGCTCGGATACACGGGCGATGTCGGACTTGATATCCTCGACATTATCAAAAAACATGACCTGCCGCTTGAATTTCCACAAGAAGTACAAGACGCGGCAGACAAAGTGCCCGAAACGATCGACGGTGAATCGACAGACGGACGACGCGACTGTCGTGACCTTACGCTTATCACCATCGACGGTGAAGATGCCAAAGACCTTGACGACGCCGTCTATGTTGAACGTATAGAAGGCGGCAACTATCGACTCGGTGTCTATATCGCCGATGTCAGCTACTACGTCCGCGAAGGCAGACCGCTCGACACCGAAGCATATGCGCGCGGGACAAGCGTCTACCTTGCCGACCGCGTCATACCGATGCTCCCTAAACGATTATCAAACGGCATTTGCAGCCTCAACGCAGGCGTAGACCGTTTCTCCATGGCGGCAGAAATGGACTATGATACCAGCGGCAGACTGCTTCGTTATGAGATCTTCCCGGCCATTATTTGCGTGCGTCATCGCATGACATATACGGCAGTCAATCAGATACTCGTAGACAAAGACGAAACTGTTCGTGCACAGTATACTGGCATACTTCCCATGCTCGAAACGATGGAAAAACTCCGCAATATCCTTCGCAATAAGCGAATGATGCGTGGTGCCATCGACTTCGACCTGCCTGAAGTCAAAGTCGTACTCAGCGATACTGGCAAACCGACAGCAATCAAAAAAAGGATCCGCAACCTCGCGGAATCTATCATAGAAGAATTCATGCTCGCGGCGAATGAAACTGTAGCAGAGCATATGGAACGCAAAAATCGTCCATTCCTCTATCGCGTGCATGAACTTCCCGACTCCGAAAAACTCGAACGACTCAATAATCTTCTTCATGCATTCGGCAAAACGATGCCCAAAGAAAAGGGCGAGATCAAACCTGCTACTATGCAGAAAGTCCTCGCATCCGTTGCGGGGGAACCCGAAGAACGCATCGTCAGCACCGTCATGCTTCGTTCCATGAAGCAAGCACGCTACTGCCAAGACAACCTCGGGCACTTCGGCTTGGCGGCAGAATACTACACGCATTTTACTTCGCCGATCCGTCGCTATCCCGACCTCATCGTCCATCGCCTTTTGCGTGAAGATATGAAACGACAAAGGCTCAGCAAAAAACGACGCGAAGAACTCGAAGCACAGCTTCCCGAGATAGCAGAACAGACCTCCATCCGTGAGCGTGTAGCCGCCGAAGCGGAAAAAGATACCGTAGAACTCAAGCTCGTCGAATATATGAGCCAATTCATCGGTGAAGAATTCGACGGAACCATCAGCGGTGTCACAGCCTTCGGTATATTCGTCGAACTCGAAAACGGTGTAGAAGGCCTTGTTCGCATGACCTCGCTTACAGACGACTACTACCTCTATGCGGAAGACAAATATATGCTCATCGGCGAAAGAACAGGCAAGACCTTCCGATTGGGCGACCCTCTCCGTATCATCGTCGACAAGACCGATATCGCGGAAAGAACGATCGACTTCCTCGTCGTCGGTATGACAGAAGAAAAAAGACCGGCATACTATAAACGCCGCACAAAAAGCAGTATCAAACAGCTTGCCTCCGCCAAACAGAATCGCAAGAAAAACAAAGACGTCATCAAACGTCATCCTGCCGATGATGCGATCGTGCAAGTTATCGAAGATGAGCCGTTTTGGGAACCATACGCGCAGAAGAAGCGTAAAAAGAAAGCAAAATCACTTGCCCCGCACAAAAAGCATCACGGAAAATCACACTCGCACAAGAAAAAAGGAAAAAAGAAAAAATAAAAAACGAAAGGGGGCGTGCCGATGGAAACGAAAAGCAGCATCAAAATCGTAGCCGAAAACCGCAAGGCGCGTCATGACTATCATATCCATGAAACGTACGAAGCAGGCATTGCCCTGACAGGAACAGAAGTCAAATCGCTTCGTGCAGGCAGAGCCAACCTCAAAGACAGCTATGCCCACGTCGAAAACGGTGAAATGATGATCAGCCAAATGCACATCAGCCCGTACGAACAAGGCAACATCTTCAACCATGAGCCCATGCGTAAACGCAAACTCCTCATGCACAAAAAAGAGATACTCAAGCTGTTCGGCAAAACGAGAGAAAAAGGATACTCCCTCGTACCGCTCAAACTCTACTTCACGCGCGGCAAAGCCAAACTCCAGATCGCTCTTGCATCCGGTAAAAAGAACTATGACAAACGCCAAGACATCGCCGCACGCGATGCCAAACGTGACATGGAACGTGCTATGCGTGACCGCCAGAAGTTCTAAGAATAGATGATGATTTGTTGCATAAACTAGAAAAGATAACAGAGGTAATAGCAATAAAGCAAAATCTGTCAGTTGCGAAAATATCACTGCTATGCTATACTAACTGATACATCAAACAACGGGGGCGTAAAGGTTTCGACAGGGACCGTTGGAGTATGTAAAGCGAGCCGGGATTCCATCAGCCCGTAATACGGTGGGTTTAAAGTAAACGCAAAAGAAAATTACGCTTTAGCAGCTTAATGCTAAGGTCTTACCCTCCTTTTCCTACGGGGCGGGATAAGACCTCAAACAGTAGGATACTGTAAGCTCAATTCTCGGAGAGCTTACGGGAAACTTCATCGAGATAGTGCATCGTCAGCCCGTCTGCGGGCGGCCGACGCGCGAAATCCAAAACGCAGACTGCGCTCGGAGAAAAGCATATAACAATGTTTCTGGACAGGGGTTCGACTCCCCTCGCCTCCACCAATCAATAGCACGTAAAAAGTAAAATTAAAAAAAGACCGCACTCGGCTTAACTTTACTGGCTATGTGCGGTCTTTGTTCATGATAACTAGGATAATCGTTGAATTAGTATAGCACATTTTGTTAATTATATAATGGCAAGATGAGTCTAGACATGTTGAGATATATAAGGAGTGGATAAGTAGATGCGGTACATGATGATGATTTATTATGTATCTGGTAAGCGTTTGCTATGAAAACGGACGTACAAAGAATCCAGTTAGATGACTTAATAAAATGATTATGCGATAAAATTTCTCGTGTAATATTGCTAAGAGAGGATATCATAATGAATAAAAAACAGAGTTCTATTCTACAGTATAATGATGACATGATGAATCGAATGCATAGAACAACAACAGATACGTGGAGGAAAGTAAATAGGATGAATGAAAATCCATTTTCTGCACCAGACTCTGTGATAGCGCAACTTTCTAGAGCAAATAAATTAGATCGGAACATATTTTCTGCACCAGATTCTGCGATAACGCGGCTTTCTAGA
>JAFSAX010000221.1 GCA_017442105.1 Selenomonadales bacterium
CGAACCTTTTACTGCTTTTTTAACAGCTGCCATCAAATTGATGTAGTTCGCGATCGGGTCTTTTGCGCACTCAGCTTTGAGTGTAGCAATCGCCGTAGTCGACATATCTGTCGGAACATTAACTTTCGAAATACCGTGTGCGATAACATCTTTATAAGACGGTAATTTACCACCACTGTGCATAACGAACGGAATGTTCACAGCCTGTGCCAATTCTTCCAGTTTATCCGTATTGATCTGACCACCTTCGCGATTACGGAACGCAATAGCAAGCGCATCTACATGTGTTTTCGCGACGAATTCAGCAGCCATATCAACCGTTGCAAGCTGTGCAACATCGACCATTTCCTCTTTACTGCGATATCCGAGTTCCCCTTCAACCGAAATACCGAGTGCATGTGCCATCGAGCAAATTTCTTTCGTACGTTTCAAATTTTCCTCGAACGGCAATTTCGACCCATCAAACATAACCGACGTGAAGCCCCAGCGAACCGCACGCAAAATACCATCGTACGAATGAGCATGGTCCATATGAAGCGCAACCGGAACAGAGCTTCTCTGTGCACGATTGACCATTGCTGCGCTCAACGTATCCATATCAACGAAACGGAAGAGTCTTTCCGGTACACTCAAGATAACCGGCGACTTCGTTTCTTCGGCAGCCTCAACGACTGCACAAAGCGTTTCAAAGTTAAATACATTGAAACTACCTACTGCATATTTACCACCTTTTGCTTGCTGAAGCATTTCATTCATAGCTACTAACGACATTGTAATCTCCCCCTTAATCTATTCTTCTCTATGTCGTATCTAGAAGATGTATTTCTTACTTAATATAATTCTAAATTTTCTCAAAATATCCTCTAAGAAAACAAAGTTTTTTTATTTTTTTAAAAAAATTTCTTTTTGTCCTATACCAGTAGCCAAACTTCCGTTTCTGGCGTATAATAAAGATATTATCAGCAACAAAGGGGATTTTACCATGAAATTTGACTATCATATGCATTTTGAATATGGCACGTACGACCTTGATTGGGTACAAGGCTTCTTCGACAGTGCCAAATCTCGCGGTATCGACGGCATCGGGATCTCCGAGCACAGCCACGGTTTCTCCGAATTCAAAGACCTCTATTACGACGAACTGATCCTCGATGATTCCATCATCGGCACCTATCAGCAAAAATGGCTTCAAAAAGGCAAATTCCGCTATTCGCTCGATGATTACTTCTCGTTCATGCAGATGCTCAAAGAAAAAAACTATCCTGTTAAAACAGGGATCGAGATCTGCAACTTCAAAAATCAGGCCCGCGTAAAAGAGATCATCGCACCGTATCAATTCGACTATGTTATCGGCTCTGTTCACTTCATCAACGGCTGGGGGTACGACTTCTCCGATCTTCTTTCCGTCTGGAATGAATATGACCTCAAAGACATCTACGAATGGTACACACAAGAGATCGAACATATGGCAGCCTCGGGACTCTACGATGTTCTCGGCCATCCGTTCAACATTCGTCTCTTTAAAATTTTGCCGACATTTGACGTCACACCATACCTCACTCGCGCTGTACGCGCACTCAAAGAAGCCAACATGGCGATCGACATCAACACAGGTACTCGTTACCGTTATCCGATCGCAGAGATCTCGCCATATCCCGACTTCCTCAAAATTGCCGCAGAGTATGGTCTTCCTGCCATGACCTCCTCCGACGCGCACAAGCCTGAAGACTGCGGTCGCTATATCGCAGAAGCCGTTGACTATCTCAAAGAGTACGGCTATACCGAAGGACGCATCTTCACCGCCCGCAAGCCCGAAAGCTATCCGCTCGGATAAAATAAAAAAGCTAGAGGATCCAAGATTCTCTAGCTTTTATTCTTTTCATCAGATCGTCTGATCTACCGTCTGCTCAGCCGTAGCTGCAATGCGTTTCATCATATCGGGAACATCGTTCGATACATGTTGTGCCGTAATGTCCATCAATGCGTGAACGACTTCCGGATCGAACGTGTCATCTTTTGCCATCATGCAAGTGCTGAGGAAAAGACCGCCGTCTTCTTCACGCGTGAAATAACGGAAGAGCTTCTGCATGCTGTTCATATCATCAAGGATCGGAAGGATCTTGCCGCGATTTTCCGGCGTAACAAGTTTGTTGGCGATCCATACTTCGATCGTAATAAACATACTGCTGTCCAAGATGACCATCATCGGAAGCGTCTTGCCTTCGGACTGAAGACCCGTATGGAATACCGCCGTATTCATCTGATCTTTTGCTTCATGCATACGGAAACCCGTAATTTCTTTCTGATTAAAGTATGCAGATAATTTCGTTGCTTTTATGTTCATTGGTCTATCCCCTATCTATTAGAAAATTCATATAATATTATTTTCTACCCAAAAAGATGAAAGTCCTGCCTGACAAGTGAAAATCTTCCCTTTCCTTCTCTCTATACTCTGTAAAAAAATGAAAAACCTCTAAAAAAACTGCTTGACACTCCCCCGTCCTTCTGGTAATATAATATTTGTTCCTATGAGGAACGCACGATATGCCGAAGTGGCGGAATTGGCAGACGCACTTGACTCAAAATCAAGCGTAGTTACCCTACGTGCCGGTTCGAGTCCGGCCTTCGGCACCACGTCAACAAACGGTCTTTTCTTTATTGAAAAGGCCGTCTTTTTTTATCTAAATGATATTCATAGGTTTCATATATGATGGCAAGCAGGATTACACCATACGACAATAGAATCATATTTATATTATCTATTGAACGGAGCTGTTATCTATGAAAAAAGTCATACCAATACTCCTTGCACTCTTTATCATGCTCACCTCAACCTGCTTTGCTACGTATGAACCTGATTCAAATCGGTGGGAAATAATAACAAG
>JAFSAX010000222.1 GCA_017442105.1 Selenomonadales bacterium
CATCGGACATAACGACTCTTCTGGAGCGAGTGGAGAAGCGTGCGATGGAGGTCATCAATGAACGGTATCCGTATGTGGTCGATCTGATGGGCGATACGCCTGTTGTGATCGATCCGTACGGGCATTATTCGCGTGAGGATAGTACGGTATGGCTGCTCCTGCTGTCGCGTGTGCAAGACAATAAGGAACTCTATGCGCGACTCTTTTATCTGCGCGGCGTAGGAACGAAGTTGATACAAGATCGAACGTGGGGGTATGTGATGCGTCCTGTTATCGGCAAGCAGGGGTGGGCATCACGCGATGAGTATGATCGGGAGAAGATGTGTCTCGAAGGATACCGCGATGAAGTAATTAGGCTCCTAGGAGCACTTGGTTCTCTCCCGCTTGCGGATATGGGATGGAATAAATGATTGACAGCTACTGAGAGGAGGATATGACATGAAGAAGAAAATGCGTGAGGCAAATCGTATGAACTGGCTGATGCCGTGTTATCAGTTTCAAGATGCAAACAATGACGAGCAGATGGAGAAGATCGAGGAAGAAGTGAAAGAGGTCTTTGACGCGCTGATCCGTTATATGGTCGATCCGGGCAGAGAGAATCGTAAGGCGCTCATGATGGAGTGTGCAGACGTACAAGTCTGTATGGAAACACTGATGCACAATCTGGGTGCGGATGAGTATGAGCGAATGGAAGCTCGTCGGTGCGTATGGAAGAAGAATGATGATCGCGGGTACTACGAGGAGGTGTGATCGTGGGATTCTATATGGATCATGTGATCGAGTTCGTGTTGATGTATCACAATGAGATTGAAGCAGCTGTTGAGGATAAACGAAATGGCGGCAATGTCATAACGGGCGGCAGCTGTGGCCACAGTCGTATCTCTGATCCGACAGCGAATAAGGCTGTTCGGAATGCATCAGAGGTCGCTTCGGTCAAGATCGTACATGGAGCTTCATGGTGCGGTGAACGATCGACCAAGACGATCCGCTTTCCCGAAAGATGGCTGCGCGTATCAAAGGCAGTGTGTGAACAATACGAACAAAATGAGCGTGCGAGAGACTTCTTCGATCGGCGGTACAACAAACGCGAAAATTGGCGAACGACTTGTGAGGAACTGAATATGAGCCGTGGTGTGTATTATGCGATGAGAACAGATGTTATTCATATGGCGGAGTTGTATGCAGCACATTACGGAGCATTTAGTCCGCAGGATTTTGGAAGTCTGTAGAAAAATTTTTCTCATTCGGCGAATGGGGTTCCAACTGTATTGCGTGATATGTTATACTAAAGCGAAAGCTGGCGGGAATACAGATCGGCACAAAGCACTGACAAATGTCGGTGCTTTTTTGTTGGGACAGACGGAAAGTCAACAGGTTAGGCAAAGTTTTTAGAAAAATTTTGGTATGGTTTGGTATATATTTTCTGTGATATTATTATCATGTGAATAAAGCGAAGCCGTCCGAGAGGGCGGCTTTTGTTATGCTTGAGAGGAGGTGACGACATGGCGAAGATAGGTCGTAAAGGAAAATATTCGGATTGGTTGACGTATGAGGGACTGCTGAAGGTCGAGGCGTGGGCACGCAACGGTCTCAGTGACGAACAGATCGCGAAGAATATCGGGATAGCGGTATCTACATTGTACGAATGGAAGAATAGGTTCCCCGAATTTTCGGAGGCTTTAAAAAAGGGCAAGGAAGTTGTCGACATCGAAGTCGAGAATGCTCTTTTGAAGCGTGCGCTCGGTCATCAGGTCGTAGAGGAGACGAAGGAAGCTCTTCGCCATCCAGAGACGGATCAGCCGCTTGTTGATTCTTCGGGTAATTCGATCATGGTCGTCACCAAGCAGATAACGAAGAATGTGCCGCCCGATGTGACGGCACAGATCTTCTGGCTGAAGAACCGCAAGCCTGATGTGTGGCGTGATCGCAAGGACATTGATATGCAGGCGAATATCCGCAATAATCCGTATGAGGGTCTGACCGAGGATCAGCTGAAGAAGTTGGCAGGCAGTGGATAGACAAATGATAGCGTTTGGTGCCAAATGTGAATTGGCACGCAGACGCTTTTTCTATTTCTGTCAGCTGATGGCACCCGATTTCTATCGCGAAGACAGGCCGTATATTGTGAGGCTGTGCGATGATCTGCAATCGTTCATTGAGAGCGATGCGAAGGTGCTCATCATCACGCTGCCGCCGCGTCACGGAAAAAGCCGTACAGCGCAGATGCTGGTCGAGTGGATGTTCGGCAAGGATCAGACGGAGAAGGTCATGACAGGTTCGTACAACAAGACACTGTCGACG
>JAFSAX010000223.1 GCA_017442105.1 Selenomonadales bacterium
GTCACCTGCAGAGATCAAGATGTTTGAGAAACTCGGTGGTGATCTTGTCGGCATGACGAATATTCCCGAAGCTACGCTTGCGCGAGAAGCAGAAATGTGTTATTCGACTGTGTCGATGGTAACAAACTTTGCGGCAGGCATTTCGCCGACACCGTTGACGCACGGTGAAGTCGTTGAAACGATGGCGCAGAATGCAGAGAATATCAAACGACTCATTATGAAAACGATCGACATGATCGACATTTCCCATACGGACTGCTTGTGTCGCAGAGCGATGCGCGAGTATGGCGGATTTCGTTTGGAGGAGGAATAAGTAAGTGGAATCGATGCGTTGGAATAGTGATAGCCTTGAGCTGTTAGACCAAACGAAGTTGCCGAAAACTCTTGAATATATTCATTGCCAAGACTATCGTCGTGTAGGTCTTGCGATCAAACGCTTGGAAGTACGTGGTGCCCCGGCTATCGGTGCGGCGGCGGCATACGGTGTCGTGCTTGGTGCGCAGGAAGTTGTTAAAGAAGTGGATTTTCGCACCAAAGTTGCTGTGATTGCAGAAGAATTGCGACAGACACGCCCGACAGCAGTTAATTTGTTCTGGGCGATCGACCGTATGATGGCGGCACTTGATGTGTGTGATGGAGAGATGACAAACGATGCTGTTGCGGCGAGATTGGAAGAAGAAGCGAAGTTCATAGAAGAACTCGACCGTGAAGTGAATCGCAGTATGTCGGAATATGGTGCGACACTTTTCACGGAACCTGTATCTATCTTGACGCATTGTAATGCCGGCGCGCTTGCTACGGTCGCATACGGTACAGCACTCGGTGTTATCCGTCAGGCTCATGCGGAAGGTCATGTTGTGCGTGTATTTGCTGATGAGACAAGACCGCTTTTGCAGGGTGCACGTCTTACTGCGTGGGAGCTTAATGAAGACGGTATTCCTGTGACACTCATTACTGACAACATGGCAGGGTGGGTGATGAAGCAGAAAAAGGTTCAGGCTGTTATCGTTGGGGCAGACCGTATTACGAGCAATGGTGATGTTGCGAATAAGATCGGCACATACAGTGTTGCCGTGTTGGCGAAAGAACACGGTATCCCGTTCTATGTAGCGGCACCGATGTCTACGTTCGACTGGACGATGGAATCGGGCGAAGAGATTCCTATCGAGGAACGCGATGCAGATGAAGTAAAACACGTTTACGGTGTACAGACGGCACCGCTCGATATTGATGTATTCAATCCTGCTTTTGACGTAACTCCGCATGAATATGTAGCGGCGATCATTACGGAAAAAGGCATTATCCATAACCCGAATAAAGAAACGATGGCACAATTCAAAAAGGAGAAGATGTAATGCAGTCCATTATCAAAGATATCAACCTTGCACCGGAAGGTCATTATAAAATCAATTGGGTAAAAAACTTTATGCCTGTTGTCAATGCGCTCAATGATGAGCTCAGTCAGACGAAACCGCTCGCGGGCAAACGTATCGTTGTTACGATGCATCTTGAAGCAAAAACGGCATATCTCGGTCTTGTACTCAAAAATGCAGGTGCAGAAGTTATCATGACAGGTAGTAATCCGCTCTCTACGCAGGATGATGTCGTTGCGGCACTCGTCGATCAAGGCGTTACCGTATTCGCGAAATATAATTGCACGGCAGAAGAGTATGATGAGTATCTCAACAAGGCACTTGACATGCGACCGAATATGATCGTTGATGATGGTGGCGATCTTGTTGCACTTTTGCATGGTGAGCGCAGTGAACAGGCGAAAGAGATCTGGGGCGGTTCGGAAGAAACAACGACAGGTGTCATTCGGTTAAAAGCACTCGAAGAGGAAGCGCGTCTTCAGTTCCCGATGATCGCTGTAAACGATGCGTACTGCAAATATCTGTTCGACAATCGCTATGGTACGGGTCAGTCTACTTGGGACGGCATCATGCGCACGACAAATTTGACGGTCGCAGGCAAAACGGTCGTTGTAGCAGGTTACGGTTGGTGCGGCCGCGGTGTTGCGATGCGTGCGAAAGGTCTTGGTGCGAATGTTATTGTGACAGAAGTCAACCCGATCAAAGCGATCGAAGCTGTGTTCGATGGATTCCGTGTCATGCCGATGGAAGAAGCGGCGCAGTACGGTGATTTTTTCGTTACACTTACAGGCTGCAAAGACGTTATCCGCAAAGAACATATGCTTAAAATGAAAAACGGTGCCATCATGGCAAACGCAGGTCATTTTGATGTAGAGATCAATAAAAATCATTTAAATGAGATTGCGCAGTCTACGGCGATCGTTCGCAAAAATATCGAAGAGTTCGTTCTGGCAAACGGCAATCGTATCTATCTGTTGGCAGAAGGTCGTCTTGTCAACCTTGCGGCAGGCGATGGTCATCCGACGGAGATCATGGACTTGTCGTTCGCACTCCAGACGATCGCGGTTCTTGAGATCGCAGAAAAACACGATCAGATGGAGAACAAGGTCTATAACATTACGGATGAAATGAATGAAAAAGTGGCAGGTATCAAGCTTCGCTCGATGGGTATCGCGATCGACACATTGTCGGACGAACAGTATCAATACTTGCATCAAGCGTGAGGAAAGCATATGAAAGAACAGTTATGTCAAGCAGTGATCGAGTATGCGCATCGCATGACGGAAAAAGGTTTGATCGCAGGTACGTGGGGGAATATCAGCGTGCGTATCCCGGATACGGATATGATTGCTATCACGCCGTCGGGACGCGATTATATGACGCTTGTACCGAGCGATATTGCGATCGTCAATATGAAGGGTGAGTGGGTTGATGGCAATTACAAGCCGTCGTCCGAGCTTCCGCTTCATTTGGCTGTCTATCGTGCCAGACAAGATGTCGGTGCACTGATCCATACGCACAGCATTTATGCGAGTGCTTGTGCGGCCGCACGCAGATCGATTCCTGCTATTATAGAAGATGTTGCCATGATGAACGGCGGTGTCATCGAGGTTGCCGAGTATGCGGCGAATGGGTCTACTGAGCTTGCTGCCAATACAGTACGCGCGCTCGGTGAACATCAGTCGGTACTGCTTGCCAATCATGGTATGCTTGGTTGCGGTTCGAATCTCAAAGAAGCAATGACGATGTGTGAGCTTGTCGAAAAAACGGCAAGGATATTTATTGCGGCGCAGTCACTCGGGGGAGCGGTAGAGCTTGATCGTGATGATGTTATGCGTATGAGAAACCAGTATTTACAGCATTATCGTCAAGTATAGGGGTGAAGATATGAGTCGTATTTTACTTAAAAATGCACATTATTTCAGTACGGATGGTACCGCTAAACAAGGCGATATCGCTATCGAAAATGATATTATTTTGTCGGTAGGAGAAAGCGTGGCAGAAGACTTTATACCCGATCGCACGATCGAATGTAAAGATAAGTTTGTCATTCCGGGCTTTATCAATACGCATACACATGCGGCGATGGGGCTTTTCCGCAGTTATGCCGATGATATGCTTTTGATGGACTGGCTTCAGAAGAAGATCTGGCCGATCGAAGGCAAAATGGAAAGTGACGATTTTTATTGGGGGACGATGCTTGGTATCGCAGAGATGATCCAAAGCGGTACGACGATGTTTGCCGATATGTACATGGGTATGGAACGCGTTGCCGAGGCTGTTGAAGAAACAGGTATCCGTGCCGTTATCGCACGTGGTATGGCAGGCGTTGCGCCGACAGCAGAATCGGCACTCGTCAACAGTGAATATCTCTACAATACATATCATGGTGCGGCAGACGGCAGACTTCGCGTTATGCTCGGCCCACACGCGCCGTATACATGCCCGCCCGATTATCTCAAACGTGTCGTAGCGCTTTCGGAGAAACTCGGTGCAGAAATTCATATCCACTTAGCGGAAACGCAAGGCGAGGTAAACGATTGTCTTAAATTATACGGTAAAACTCCGATGGCATTGATGGACGAAGTCGGACTTCTTGATCGTGGCGTATTGGCAGCGCATTGTGTTGTCTTGTCGGAAGAAGATATTGCGCTGATGGCGGCAAAAAATGTTCGTGTAGCACATAACCCGG
This sequence comes from Selenomonadales bacterium, assembly GCA_017442105.1. NCBI lineage: Bacteria > Bacillati > Bacillota > Negativicutes > Selenomonadales > Selenomonadales bacterium. Next base: position 4,066 of record JAFSAX010000223.1, read on the forward strand.
GCAGTAATATGAAACTTGCCAGTGGTATTGCGCCTGTTCCTGCTCTTCTTAACGCAGGTGTCTGTGTCGGTCTTGGGACAGATGGTTCGTCGTCTAACAATAATCTCGATATGCTCGAAGAAGTTCACCTTGCGGCACTTCTTCACAAAGTGAATACGCTAGATCCGCTTGCTGTTCCTGCGCATACTGCACTTCGTATGGGTACGACAGAAGGTGCGGTCGCGCTCGGTGTAGGGGATACGATCGGTCGTATCGAAGCAGGCTATCAGGCCGACCTTACGATCTTTGATATGAACCAGATCGCCTGGACACCAAGACATGACTTGGTATCGCTTCTTGTTTATGCGGCAAACTCTTCGCATGTTGATACGGTCATGGTTGCAGGCAAGATATTGATGGAAAATCGCAGATTAACGACGATCGACGAAGAACGTGTGAAATTCGAAACGAATCGTTCGATCAAACGATTGCTTCAAGCCTAAGAAAAAGTGAAAAAAGAACAGGATTTTGCTGATTTTTCACGAATTATATAATATATTATGTGATTTTGAGGAGGAACACCTATGAGTATAGGAGCGACTCGTATGCAGAAGCTTGCTTCTGCGATCTTTTCGCAGGTAGATGATTTGCGAAAAGCAGAGATTGCTAAGGGAAAAGATGTTATTACGCTCAGTATCGGCAGTCCGGATATGGCACCGGCACCGCATATCGTCGAAGCACTTGCAGAGTCTGTCAAAGACTTGAGCAATTATGGATATACATTAACACGTGGTTCATCGGAATTTTTGCATGCTGTTGCAGATTGGTATAAACAAGAATTCGATGTAACGCTTGAACCGAATACGGAAGTGCATTCCCTTATAGGTTCGCAGGAAGGTCTTGCACACCTTAGTGCGTGCTTGACGAATCCGGGGGATATCGTTTTGATTCCCGATCCGGGTTATCCGATCTACAGTGCAGGTCCGCTGTCGGCTGATGCAGAACTCTATCATATGCCGCTTCTTGAAAAGAACGGCTATCTGCCCGACTTGGAAGCGATTCCCGAAGAGATCTATCACAAAGCCAAAATGATGATCCTCAACTATCCGAACAATCCGCTTGCTGCTACGGCAACGGTTGAGTTCTTTGAAAAAGTTATCGAATATGCAAGAAAATATGACTTTGTCGTATGCCATGACTTTGCGTACAGTCATCTTGTATTCGATGGTTACCGCCCGCCGAGCTTCTTGTCGGTAGAAGGCGCGAAAGAGGTCGGTATCGAGTTTAATTCATTGTCGAAATCGTTCAATATGGCAGGCTGTCGTGTCGGTTATATCGTCGGTAACAAAGAAGTCATCGAGCTTCTCGGCCGTTTGAAATCGAACTACGATTACGGTATTTTCTACCCGATCCAGAAGGCGGCCGCAGCGGCGTTGACAGGCTCGCAGGAGTGTGTGCACAATACTGCCGAAACGTATCGCCGCCGTCGTGATATTTTGGTTGACGGTCTTAACAAATGCGGTTGGAAGATGGATAAACCGATCGCAAGTATGTATCTTTGGGCACCTGTACCGACGAATCAGTCATCGTATGATTTTACGGTAGACTTTTTGCAGAACACAGGCGTTGCTGTTATCCCGGGCAGTGCGTTCGGTGAATATGGTGAAGGTTATGTGCGTTTTGCTTTGGTACAGCCGGAAGAAAGACTGCAGCAAGTCGTTGAACGTGTCGGTGAGTGGTTTAAGACGCTTGGACTGAACTAAGTTGGTATTTTCTGCTTATAAGCAGTAATACATATATTCTCGTATGGAGAGAAATTTAAAAAATAGGAGAGTGTAATACGAAATGGCAAAAAAAATTGTTGTTGGTATTTCTGCAAGACATCTTCATGTATCGCAGGAACATTTGGAAATCTTGTTCGGTGAAGGTGCAGAACTTACTGTGAAAAAAGAATTGGGACAGCCGGGTCAGTACGCTTCCAATGAACGTGTTGACGTTGTTACGGAAAAAGGCAGCTTCCCGGGCGTTCGTATCCTTGGCCCTGTACGTAAACAGACGCAGATCGAAATCTCTATGTCTGATGCATTGAAATTGAAAATTAAACCGCCTGTACGTGATTCCGGCGATATCGAAGGTACTCCGGGTGTAAAACTCGTTGGTCCGAAAGGCGAAGTTGTATTGGATAAAGGCGTTATCGTTGCAAAACGTCACATCCACATGACTCCTGCTGATGCTGAAGAATTCGGCGTAAAAGACAAAGACCTCGTTAAAGTTGCTATCGGCGGCGAACGCGGCCTTATCTTTGACAACGTATTGATCCGTGTACATGACAGCTTTGCGCTTGAAATGCACCTCGATACAGATGAAGGCAATGCTTCCTTGTGCGGCACTGGTGACCTCGTTGAGATCGTAAAATAAGATTATAAAAAAGACTGCTCGAACAGATGTTCGGGCAGTCTTTTTGTATATAGATAGCATGATAGGGAAGGATTCGAAAGATATCCGCACGAATAATATATGATTGTTGCACCTCTTGGATTTTGGGCACATAACCTACTTAGAGGTGAGTAGGATGAGGAGAGTGCGGGCGGATAGACCGACGGTTGGTCTGGCGTTAAGCGGTGGTGGCATCCGCGGGCTTGCGCATATCGGTGTGCTCAAGGCGCTGCGAGCACATGGCGTACCGATCGATTGTATTTCGGGAACGAGTGCAGGTGCTATCGTGGCATCGCTTTATGCAACGGGATATTCGATCGATGAGATGGAATCGCTTGCCAAGAAGATAGAACCGACGGAGTTTGTCGATTTTAATTTGACGGTATCAGACTTTATTAAATTCGGACTAAAAGAAATGATGAGTACGCAAAAGCGTTTTTGGGCAGAAGTGCCTAAGGGACTTATCAAAGGCAAACGGATAGAGAAATACTTTTCTGCTCTGTGGGGCGAGAAAACGGTTCGTGATACGAAGATACCGCTTGCGATAACGGCGGTCGATATCTATACGGCCGATACGGTATTTTTTGTATCGCCTGATTGTTCGCTCGGATTTGCGCCGAGCGATACGCGATACGACCGAACTGCCCGCATTGATGAAGCGGTACGAGCGAGCATTGCTATCCCGGGAGTGTTCTTTCCGAAAAAATATCGAGGGATGCTTTTGGTAGATGGTGCGGTGAAGAATAATCTTCCGACAGATATTCTGCGCGAGATGGGCGCTGATATCGTGCTTGGCGTTGATCTTGGCTATAATGGTGCACCGTGCTATGATATTCATGTGACGGGTGAAGTGCTTTTGCGCACGATCGATATTATCAATCGAGAATTGACACTGCTGAAAGGTGCGGAATATGCAGATTATATATTTCGTCCCGAGGTAGATAGTGTCAGTCTGTCGGATATGAAACATGCATTGTCTGCGATCGAGATCGGCAGACGAACTGTTGAAGAGGATTGGGAACGTGTGAAGAAGATTTTTCGCACGAAAAAATAAGGAAACAGAGGGACTATGATGGCGACGAAAAAATATTATGCGGTACAAGCGGGACGTGTTCCCGGTATCTATACAACATGGAACGATTGCCAAAAGCAGGTCGTTGGCTATAAAGGAGCAAAGTTCAAAAGTTTTCCTACACAGGAAGCGGCACAGGCATATCTAAACGGTGAAGAAGTTACTATGACGGCGAAAGAGGTCATCGCCAATGGTTGGGCGATCTATGTAGACGGTAGTTTTTTGAACGGTCGATACGGTTGGGGATTCGCCGCTTATCGAGATGGGGTGCTCATTCATTCGGCTAACGGTTCCGATGATAAAGAAGAAGCGGTCGCACTTCATAATGTAGCAGGTGAACTAAAAGCTACGATCGAAGCCGTCCGCTGGGCGAGAGAAGAAGGTTTCTCTCCGATTACGATATATCATGATTATGCAGGCATCTCGGAATGGGCA
>JAFSAX010000224.1 GCA_017442105.1 Selenomonadales bacterium
CTATTTTCGCCCATACTATGAATGTAAAATTCCCCTCTCTTTTTTGGGCGGCTTCGGTCGCCTCTTTTTTTATGCACAGATAATAATCGACATACAAAAAGGACTGTGAGAAGTATCATCTCTCAGTCCTTCATGGCAAGTGTCTTTATTGATTTTCTTTATCTTGATCTGAATCTTTTTTCCCGAACACATCGCCAAATTCACGCGCAGCAAAGTTCTTGGCCTTTTCTTTTGCTTCACGCAAACTGCCTGTGCTCATGATTAAAAATCCAATACCTCCTACGACTGCAATTCCTACGATCCATAAGACAGATCGCATACTTCCCGATGTCGATATATTCGTACTTGCTGATATTCCTGCCGCTTCCGCGACCGCACCTGATGCTTCAGCCTTTTTCATCAATACAGGCGGTATTGCATCAGCAAACATAGCGATTCCTTTCTCTGCTTCTTCACGACTATTCGTGTGTGCACCTGCTTCGATCAGCATTGATCTGGGATGCAGGTCTTGATTATAATCTCCGCCTTTTGCAAAGAAAATACCTTTTACCAAGCCCGGATGGACTTTGTCAGAGGCAGCCTTAAGCTCTAAGGCATATTCCTCAATCTGCTCGCTCGTTGCACCATATCGGCCTACAACAAGCTGGAGTTTAGCTACTTTTTCATTGTTGACAATACCTGAATAGACCTCAGGTGGTGTCGCATCACGATGAACATCAAATATAGCATCAGGAGCATCTTTGATAAGGTCTACAACAGTCCTGCGTGACCGTTCGTATGCCATATCATCATGCGGATTGTGAACAGTATCGGAATGCGTTACTTTAATGCCGTGTGCCTCCAGAGCAGCAGCAAACGCATTTCCAACCTCAATAATGCCGCCTTTGCCGTTGATACTGTCTGTGCCGTCACTCGGCTTATATGATTCGTCTGTATGCGTATGATAAATAGCAACCTTAGGTATATCAGCAGCTTCTGCAACAGAGTCTTCCGAGCGAGTATACGCAATATAGTAAGGCGTCATCGCTACACGTCCGACAAGATGTGCATCTGCTCTGCTATCCTCTACTTTATCGATCTGATATCTCAGATTATCTTCCGTGATAAATTGGTCACCGACACGCACATGCCAACCTGTGACATATACGATGCGATTTTCCTCATTATATATCTCGTAATGCGCAGCATATGCCTCTGTCGTCAGAAAAAAAAGAGAGCATATCAAAAGTACTACGATTCGTTTCATTATGACTCTCCTTTCTCCTTGGAATATTTATCAGCAGATTTCGATTTAGAAACCATTCTCAATTTTCGTTCTTTACCATCCGGAGTCAATTCTTCACTGAATTCATAGATATCTGCTGTTCGTTTCATCTTAAAAGAATCATTTCGTGCCATACGTTCACGAGTTTCACCAATACATTCCGCAGTCATAACGGCTACCAATCCTGCAATCATGATTACATCGAACGCACCTGCTCCGCCGATTGCAGTTGTTCCCACAATACCGCTCGTCAATAGCATCCCCATATGCAAAAGATCGCTCAAGACGATTCCAAGCACACCGCCGATAAAAGCGCTTCGCCGTGATCTGCCGAACAAATATGCAACAAGTCCTGCCGCAATACCATAGAACAATTTTGGATCGATGAACATCGTTTCCGGCTCATTCGGCATATAACGCGATCCAAGAAAAACGAGTGTTCCCACAATGACAGCTGATAAAATCGCACGCAGTCTTTCGCGCATCGTATCAGCTTTCAAGATAAGCCAACCACATAATAAGATCGGTATAATCGCACCACCAACGTTGATCGTCAACACTGAGGGTGAAGACATGATTGGAATATTGACAAAGCTTCCTATTCCGATCGCCAAAAGCAAAATAATCGCTTGCTTATCGGTCAGACGCATCCTATCAAGAATACGCTGTGCTGTACCGAAATAAACGAGAGCCAATATCACGAGTAGCGTTATCATCCCCAAAGGCATTTTATCACGCTCCTTTTTTATTGCTCTGTTATTGTGTCCGCAATCAGTATTCACCATACACAAAAAAAGACAGCATACAAATTGTATGCTGTCTTTTAACTTTACACTTCGAAATCTTTGAGCAGATCGCCAAGCTGATTACCGAATGCTACGTTTTTGTCTTCTTGTTCTTTCATATACGCTTTGTATTCAGCACGTTCTGCATCTTGTTGTACCTGACGAATACTGAGTGCGATTTTTTTATTGCGTTTGTCGATCGTCAAGACTTTGACTTTCACTTCTTGACCTACGGACAATGCTTCTTCGGCTTTCTTGATATGGCGTTCGGAAATCTCAGCCATACGCACCAAACCTTCCAATCCGTCTGCAATTTTAACGAATGCACCGAAATTGGTTAATTTAGCAACCGTACCAACAACGACTGTGCC
>JAFSAX010000225.1 GCA_017442105.1 Selenomonadales bacterium
TCACGATGATCCTCATTCCGGACGAAAAACAAGCTGCTATCTATAAAAACGAGATCAAACCGAACCTCAAACCGGGCAGTGCACTCGCATTCGCACACGGTTTCAATATCCACTTCAAACAAATCATCCCGCCGGCAGATGTTGACGTATTCATGGTCGCACCGAAAGGCCCGGGTCATCTCGTTCGCCGCGTATTCACGGAAGGCGGCGGTGTACCGTGCTTGATGGCAGTATACCAGGATGCTACCGAAACGGCAGCAGATATTGCACTCGCTTATGCAAAAGGCATCGGCGGCGCTCGTGCAGGTGTACTCACGACGACGTTCAAAGAAGAAACCGAAACTGACCTCTTCGGCGAACAGAACGTTCTCTGCGGTGGTGTAACAGAATTGATGACAGCAGGCTTCGAAACACTCGTAGAAGCAGGCTATCAGCCGGAAATCGCATACTTCGAATGTATCCATGAAATGAAACTCATCGTCGACCTCATTTATGAAGGCGGCATGGCAAAAATGCGTCACTCCATCAGTGACACGGCTGAATACGGTGACTACTGCATCGGTAAACGCATAATCACGGACGAAACACGCAAAGAAATGAAAAAAGTATTGAAAGAGATCCAAGAAGGCGAATTCGCACGCGATTGGATCTTGGAAAACCAAGCTAACCGTCCGTCCTTCTTGGCAAACCGCCGCATCAAAGCAGAACATCAGGTAGAAGTTGTCGGTAAACAGCTCCGCTCCATGATGTCGTGGCTCAACCAGAAATAAGAAATTCAAACGAAATTGAGGGAAAAGAAAATGAAAGTTACAGGCGCAAGAGCTGTTGTAGAATGTTTGGTAGAACAACAGGTAAATACTGTTTTCGGATATCCCGGGGGGATGATCCTGCCGTTGTTCGATGCTCTGTACGGTGAAACCCGTATTCAGACTGTCGTCAACGTGCACGAACAGTGTGCGGCTCACGCGGCAGACGGTTATGCACGTGCAACAGGGCGCGTCGGTGTCTGCATCGCAACGAGCGGACCGGGTGCTACCAATCTTATCACGGGTCTTGCGGGAGCTTTCATGGACTCTATCCCCGTTATCGCTATCACAGGGCAAGTAGAAACAGGCTCGCTCGGACACGACGCCTTCCAAGAAATAGACATCTTGGGCGCGACCATGTCTGTCACGAAGCATAACTTCGCCGTCAAGACAGCGCAAGAACTTCCCGAAACGGTAAGACTTGCCTTCAAGATCGCTCTCAGCGGTCGTCCCGGTCCTGTTCTCATCGACGTTCCGCAGGATATCCTGCGCGAAGAGATCGAGTTTCGCTCGGAACCGGCATACCAAAAGATTATGCCTGCCTTAAGCGAACGCTCGCTCGGTATGATCGGCAAGGCCGCCCGCATCATCAGCGATGCCAAACGCCCGCTCGTCCTAAGCGGCGGCGGCGTCATCTCCGCAGGTGCCAGCGAAGAGCTCATCAAGCTTGCCGAAAAATGCAACCTCCCCGTCGTACATACCCTCATGGGGCTCGGCGGATTCCCTGATGGGCACGAGCAGTCCATCGGACTTAGCGGAATGCACGGCTGGCCGACAGCCAACCATGCCGTACATGATGCAGACGTCGTCATTGCCGTCGGCACACGCCTCAGCGATCGACTGACAGGCAACCGCGACCGTTATGCGCGTGACAAACGCATCATTCATATCGACATCGACCCTGCCGAAATCGCGAAAAACGTTTCGACCGATATCGGTATCGCAGGCGATATCCGCACGATATTGAACCTCTTGACAGTCGAAGCAGAACCGAACGACATCACCGAATGGTGGGACGAGATACACGCATGGCAGGAAAAATTCCGCTACCAATATACACAAGACAAACTGACAGTACCGTGGGCGATGCGTCAGATATCGAACCTCACGCTGGATAAAGACTGCATCTATGTGACCGACGTCGGTCAGCATCAGATGTGGGCGGCACAGCACATCGTCGTCAACCATCCGCGTACATGGCTCACCTCGGGCGGTCTTGGCGCTATGGGATTCAGCCTGCCTGCCGCACTCGGCGCACAGCTCGCAAGACCTGACAAGCGCGTCATTCACATCGCAGGTGACGGCGGTATGCGTATGACAGGCAACGAACTCTACACGATCGCCGCGCTGGGGCTTCCCATCATCTCCGTCGTTGTAAATAACCACGGACTTGGCATGATACGACAGCTCCAAAAAGTATTCTATAACGACAGATACTGTGCATGCCGTATGGCGCATCCGATGGACTTTTCCATGTATGCGGGCAGCTTCGGCATCGACAGCGTTACCGTATCGACGCAGGAAGAATTCCTCTCTGCGATGGAAGAAGCACTCAAAGAAAACGCTCCGCGCGTCATCGTCGTCGATGTAGAAGAAGAGTTTGTAGACCCGATGGCCAAACCAAGAGCACCTATCAATCAGTTTGTGGACTTTAAGTAACGAAAAAAGAGAGTATAGACATCTGTCTATACTCTCTTTCCTTATTGTGGAAGAAACCACATAAAAAAGTGAAAAAAACTTAAAAATTTCTTTAAATTTTCTTTGAAACTAGCAGGAGAATTGCAAGGGGCACAGAATTATGATAATATAAATAGAGAAAAGACATAGTGTACATTCCATTCAAGCATGAAAACGAAATTCTTATGCCCGAAAAGCATAAGAAGTCTTGTTTTTTTGGGAAGAAAGGAGTACACAGGGAGGTGTCGCACTCATAATTCGAAAGAATTGCGATTAGCTTTCGGATTAAAATGCAGATTAACATCATTACTTTTTCACGCAATAATAAAACTTAATAAAAATTTGAGGGGTGTTTTCAAAGATGTGGACTCAAACATATGACCCGATGGGCGGTCAGGTTCTCTCTGCACTCGTTGCAGCGATTCCGCTTATCGTATTGTTGTTCCTTCTCGGTGTAAGACGTACACCGGCACACATTGCAGCTCCGATCGGTCTTCTTTTCGGTCTTGGTGTTGCAGTTGCAGTATGGGGCATGCCTATGGGCCTCGCTATCAACTCCATTTTCAATGGTGCAGTATTCGGTTTGTTCCCGATCGTATGGATCGTTGTTACCGCTATCTGGGTATACAACATGACTGTTGAATCGGGCGAATTCGAAATCATTAAAAACTCCTTGGCTTCGATCACAGCTGACCGTCGTTTGCAGGCTACTTTCGTAGCATTCGCATTCGGTTCCTTCCTCGAAGGTACGGCTGGTTTCGGTACTCCGGTTGCTATCACGGCAGCAATGCTCACTGGTCTCGGCTTCAACCCGATCTATGCAGCAGCTGTTTGCTTGATCGCTAACACGGCTCCGGTTGCTTTCGGTGGTATCGGTATTCCGGTTATCGTATTGTCGCAGGTTTCCGAACTCGACATCATGCACCTCAGCCAGATCATCGGCCGTCAGTTGCCGTTCCTTTCCATCATCGTTCCGCTTTGGGTAGCAGTAACGATGTCCGGTTGGAAACGCTCGATGGAAGTTCTTCCGGCTCTCTTGGTTGCAGGTCTCTGCTTCGCAGGTACGCAGTTCTACACGGCTAACTTCATTAGCCCGTACCTCCCGGACATCACGTCCGCAGCTGTTACGATCATCGGTCTTTTGGTATTCCTCAAAGTTTGGAAACCGAAAAACATCTGGAAATTCCCGGATGAAGTTGATGATGGTAAAGGCGCAGTAGAACTCCAGTACAGCGTGGGCGAAGTTATCCGTGCATGGTTCCCGTTCGTTCTCCTCGCTGTATTCGTATTCGCTTGGGGTCTCGATGCTGTTAAATCTGTTCTCGCTCCGACGAACATCTCCTTCGCATGGCCTGGTCTCCACAACGAAGTTATCAAAACGGCTCCGATCGTTGCTCAAGACGCTCCGTATGCTGCTAAATACACGTTCCAGTGGCTCTCCGCTGGTGGTACGGCAATCCTCATTTCGGGTATCTTGTCCGTATTCGTAATTCCGAACTATGGCTTCGGTAAAGCAATTCCGTGCTTCTTCAAAACGATCTTCACGCTTCGTTGGGCTATCTGGACGATCGCTATCATCCTCGGTCTCGCATACCTCTTGAACTACAGCGGTATGAGCTCGACGATGGGTCTTGCAATGACGAAAACGGGTGCTCTCTATCCGTTCTTCGCTCCGGTACTCGGCTGGTTGGGCGTATTCCTCACTGGTTCTGACACGTCCGCAAACGCACTCTTCGGTGCTTTGCAGCGTACGACTGGTGAACAGCTCGGCGTTGACCCGTACCTCATGACGGCTGCTAACTCCTCCGGTGGTGTTTGCGGTAAAATGATCTCGCCGCAGTCCATCTCGGTTGCTTGCGCAGCTACGGGTATGGTTGGTCAGGAAGGTGCGATCCTCCGTAAAACGGTTGCTCACTCCTTCGCAATGTTGCTTGTACTTTGCGTAATGACTTACCTCCAGGCTACGGTTCTCCACTGGATGCTTCCGGCTTACGAAGCAGTAGTAAAATAATTCAAACTTACTCCCATTAACTTTATGATGTTAAATCGCATTTACTCTCGGCATAGCCTTTGTGCTATGCCGAATTTTTTTGCCTTTTTTGCGGTTTGGGAACGTGATGAAGGGCGATCTGAGTAGCATGAGACAATAAAAGTGCATGCTATGTACATATTTTGATTCTGCCCTATAAAAAAACTATGTTTTCTTGCAAAAAGGTGGCAAATGGCTTTGGAGATTGGCTTCGTTATGATGTATAATGTAGAGTGAGCAGAATAGATTAAACATTAGAGTATAAATAGATGGGAGAAATGTAATATGAAAGCATATGAACGTTTTTTAGATAACTACGCATCGCTGATCGTCGGTGCGGGCGTTAATATCCAAAAAAGACAGCTTCTTGTGATCGCGTCGCCGATCGAGTGCAGTGATTTTGCTCGTCGTATTGCGAAAAAAGCGTACGAGTGCGGTGCGAAAGATGTCGTGATGAATTGGCGAGATGAGCTGTTTTCGAAGATTCGCTACCAAGGTGCGCCCGAAGAAGTGTTCTCCGAATTCCCTGAATGGCAGAAGGAGTATTATAAGTTCTATACTGATAAAGGTGCGGCGTTTATCAGCATCGCGGCGAACGATCCCGAGCTGCTAAAGGATGTCGATCCGAAACGCATCGCAATGGTGCAGAAGACGAACAGCATCGCACTTGCCGAGCATCGTGACAAGTTGATGAGCAATGAGAATGCATGGTGTGTCGTGTCGGTGCCGACGGTCGCTTGGGCGAAGAAGGTATTTCCCGAATATTCGGCTGAGCAGGCGGTCGATGCGCTGTGGGGTGCGATCCTCACGAGCGTACGTGCCAATGAGGACGATCCGACGGGTGCATGGGACAAGCATAAAAAAGCACTCCGTCAGCGCATGGCGTTCTTGAATCAGTACAATTTCCGTCGTCTTCGTTACCAAAACTCGCTCGGCACGGACTTGGTCGTGGGACTTCCCGATGGTCACCAATGGCTCGGCGGTGCGGAGGAAACGAAACAAGGCGTAGAGTTCATCGCGAACATTCCGACGGAAGAGGTATTTACGCTTCCGCATAAAGATGAAGTAGACGGCATTGTATACAGCTCGAAACCACTCAATTATCAGGGGAATTTGATAGACCGATTCTCGCTGACGTTCAAAGAAGGCAAGGTCGTAGCTTGCTCGGCGGCAGTCGGTCAGGCGGTACTTGAAAATCTCATTGCGACAGATGACGGCGCATCGCGCCTCGGTGAGGTGGCACTTGTGCCGTTCGATTCGCCGATATCGAATTCGAATATTCTCTTCTATAATACACTCTTTGATGAGAACGCATCGTGTCACCTTGCGTTCGGCAAGGCATATCCCGTATGTCTTAAGGGCGGCGAAGAGATGGATAAGGATGCGCTCGAAAAGGCAGGGGTGAACGATTCGCTCGTCCATGTCGATTTTATGATCGGTACGAGCGACCTTATGATCGACGGTCAGACAGCGGACGGCGAGTGGGTGCCTGTATTCCGCAATGGTAATTTCGTAGAGTAGAGGAAGTTGACGATGGAAAAAAGAGTCGTATTGGCAGAGAAGCCTTCCGTTGCACGTGACTTGGCGAGGGTGCTTGGCTTAAGTAAAGACAACGGCGGCTTTTTCGAAGGGAAAGAAGATATTGTAACGTGGGCACTCGGGCATCTGGTGACGCTTGCCGATCCCGAGGCGTACGATGATTCGTATAAGGTGTGGCGTATCGAGGATCTGCCGATGCTTCCGCCCGCGATGAAGCTTGTGACCATTAAAGGCACGACAAAACAGTTCCAAACGGTGAAACGGCTTCTTTCGCGCGATGATGTATCGGAAGTCGTCATCGCGACCGATGCAGGGCGCGAAGGTGAGCTTGTGGCGCGGTGGATACTCAAGAAGGCGAACTGTAAGAAGCCTATTAAAAGACTTTGGATATCGTCGGTGACGGATAAGGCGATCCGTGAGGGCTTCGCACACCTTGCCGACGGAAAAGCGTATGACACGCTGTACTTGGCGGCGTCTGCGCGTGCCGAAGCCGATTGGCTCGTCGGTATCAATGCGACACGTGCGTTGACGTGCAAGCATAATGCACAGCTTTCGTGCGGTCGTGTACAGACGCCGACGCTTGCGATGATCGCCGCAAGACAAGATGAGATACAGCGATTTGTGCCGAAGCCGTATTACGGCCTTTCTATGAAATGCAAAGGCTATCGTCTTACGTGGTTCGACAGCAAGACGAAACAGACGCGCATCTCCTCGCGCGAGCGGTGCGAAGAGATCTTGAAGCGCATCGCAGGCGAGCGCGCCATTGTGCGCGAGGTGACGAAGAAGGCGAAACAGAAGCCTTCTCCGCAGCTCTATGACTTGACGGAGCTTCAGCGTGATGCGAATAAGCTGTACGGCTATTCGGCGAAAGAAACGCTTTCTTTGATGCAGAAGCTGTACGAATCACATAAGATATTGACGTATCCGCGCACGGATTCGCGCTATCTGACGTCCGATATCGTGCAGACGATACCCGAACGATTGAAGGCATGCGGGATCGGCGCGTTCAGCAGACCTGCGTTTCAGATATTAAAAAAACCGATCGCGGTGAATAAAAACTATGTCGATGATACAAAGGTATCCGATCATCATGCTATCATTCCGACGGAACAGTTCGTCAATGTGGCGAAACTGACCGACCGCGAACAAAAGATATATGAGCTTGTCGTGCGCCGCTTTTTGGCGGTGCTCTGTCCGCCGATGCTCTACGATGAAGTGTCGGTCGTGGCAGAGTGCGGCGGTGAACGTTTCCGTGCGAGCGGGAAGCATATCACACAGTACGGCTGGCGTGAGCTCTATACGAAGATCGACGAGGACGATGGCGAGGAAGAAGAGCAGTCTTTGCCGTCGCTTGGTGAAGGCGATATACTGGACGGTACGGCCCAGCTGACGGAAGGCAAGACGAAGCCGCCTGCCTACTTTACGGAAGCGACGCTTCTGTCGGCGATGGAGCATCCTGCCAAATATATGTCCGAAGAAAGCGCGGAGCTTAAGAAGCTCATCGGTGTAACGGGCGGCATTGGTACGGTCGCAACAAGGGCAGATATCATTGAAAAGCTGTTTGCATCATTTCTTATCGAGAAAAAAGGAAACGAGATATATGTCACGAGCAAAGGCAAACAGCTGTTGGAACTTGTGCCAAGTGAACTCAAGTCGCCTGCTTTGACAGCGAAATGGGAGCAAACGTTCGAAGAGATCATCCGCGGCGGCAAGAAGGTGCAAGCATCGTTCCTTGCTGATATCCGCGATTATACAAAGCATATCACGCAGTCTATCAAAGACAGTCAGTCGCGATTCCGTCATGACAATGTTACGCGGACGAAATGCCCTGAATGTGGGAAGTTCCTCTTATCGGTAAACGGTAAGAAGTCGAAGATGCTCGTCTGTCCCGACCGTGAGTGCGGATACCGCAAGACACTTTCGCAAACGACGAACGCGCGTTGTCCCGAGTGCCATAAGAAGATGGAACTCAGGGGACAAGGTGATGCGAAAGCGTTCTGGTGTGCGTGCGGATATAAAGAAAAACTGTCATCGCATACGAAACGGAAAAGTCAGAAGGCTGACAAGGTGTCGAAACGCGAGGTTACGAGATACTTGAAACAGCAAGATGATTCTTCGTTTGGTAACGATGCATTCAAGCTGGCGTTCGCCAATCTGTTATCTGATGATAAAGGAGAAGTGTGATGAAAAAAAGATTACTGCTTGTCATTGCGCTCGTCTGGGCGATGATGATATCTGTTGCGAGCTGTGCGCCTGCGCCGCTATCGGAGGCTGATTTTACGCTGGGCGGTATCAATGCCGTCACGGACGATCTGGAAACGGCGCTCAAAAACGGCGGTAAGCTGCGCGTTGAGTATGAGAGAGTTTCGTATGTACCGCCTACGCACGTATGGGTGTTCAAGGATATCAAGATGTATACGAATATGGAAACGAAAGAGATATTGCTCTTGACGACGGAGGAAGAATCGGTCGAAACGGCGCGAGGTGTTCGCGTTGGTTCGACGAAGCATAAGGTCATCAAGGAATACGGACAGCCGCAAAAAGCGAACAAAAACGGTATGATCTGCTTCATCTATCAGATGGATGGCAAACGTATCATTTTTGATGTGACGGCAGGATATGTGGAAGCGATCATGATCAACTGCATGCCGTCTGCGACGATGACATTGGAAGGAGAATGATGATATGCTTTCTTATGTGTTGCTCGTTGTCGGATGTTTGATATCGGCCGCAGGGCTCAATCTTTTCCTCGTACAGCATCAGCTCTTATCGGGTGGTGTCGGCGGTCTGGCGCTTATCGCATATTACTTGTTTTCACTTCCTGTCGGTATGCTCATCTTGGTGATGAACCTGCCGCTTTTGTATTTGGCATATCGCTTCCTGGGGAAACGGTATCTGGTCGCGTCTATCTTTGGTACGGTGCTCTATTCTGTGCTCGTCGATGCGACACAATTTTTAAACTCATATACGGTCGTTGACGACACGATGCTCGCCGCTATCTACGGTGGTGTCATCTGCGGTATCGGATTCGGTATCGTATTTCGTGCAGGCTTCAACACGGGTGGGTTCGATATCATCTCAGCCATCGTGAAGCAGTATTACGGCATCAATATGGGCACATTCAATTTCATGGTCAACAGTATCATCGTACTCCTCTCGGCGGTGCTGTTCGGTATCAAACCTGCGATGTTTACGCTGATCGCGATGTTTATCACGGCGCAACTGACGAACCGTGTTGTGACAGGTTTTAACCATAAGAAAACGATCATGATCGTATCCGAATCGGCACGCGAGATCGCCGATGAGATCATCGAGGAGCTTGGGCGCGGCGTGACGTTCCTCCATGGAGAGGGTGCGTTTACGGGACAACCAAGACGTGTCATCTTCGTCGTAGTCAACTTGACGCAGATCGCGCGTATCAAGATGCTCACAGCCAAAGTCGATCCGTATGCATTTATGATCGTACAGGATGCTTCGGAAGTCATGGGCCGCGGATTCACGCTCCCCAAATCGCCTCCTGCGGTGCAACGGACAGAAGAATCTGCGGAAAAATGAGGATTTATGCAAAAAAAGCAGGACAAATGAAGGTCGTAGCATAATTTATACAAGATAAAGAGAAATTTGATATCTTTTAAGCAGAGAGGCAAACGAATGAAGATATTTCAGAATGATTGGGCACCTCTTTTAGAAGCGGAGATGCAGAAAGAGTATTATCAAAAATTGCGCACGATATTGATAAAAGAGTACAAAACGCGGACGATCTATCCCGATATGTATGATATTTTCAATGCGATGCATTATACGCCGTACAACAAGGTAAAAGTCGTTATCTTGGGACAAGACCCGTATCACGGCCCGCGTCAGGCGCACGGACTGAGTTTTTCGGTCTTGCCGGGCGTAGAACCACCGCCGTCGCTCGTCAATATCTTCAAGGAGCTTGAGAGCGATCTCGGCTGCAAAGTGCCGAATCACGGTTGTCTCAGGCATTGGGCTAAGCAGGGTGTGCTTCTTCTCAATACAGTCTTGACGGTGCGCGAATATCAGGCGAACTCGCATCAGGGCATCGGCTGGGAAGAATTTACCGATCGTATCATTACGCATCTCAATCAGCGCAAAGAGCCGATGGTATTTATCTTGTGGGGCAGACCTGCACAGCGCAAGCAGTCGATGATCACGAATCCCAATCATCTTGTTATTACCTCTCCGCATCCAAGTCCGCTGTCGGCGTATCGGGGCTTCTTCGGCAGTCGGCCGTTCTCGAAGGCAAATGACTTTTTGATGAGGCATGGCATGGAGCCGATCGACTGGCAGTTGCCGATGGAAGAGGAGATATCAAAATAAAAAGCAAAAAAAGAATAAGGAGATGAGGCAAAGCTTATGTTGGAAAAATTGTTTCATATCAAAGAGAGAGGTTCCAGTGTCCGCACAGAGATGATTGCGGGGCTGACGACGTTCGTAACGATCTCATACGTTATTTTTGTTATTCCGAACATGCTTTGTGATGCAGGTATGCCCAAAGATGCTGCGATCGCATCGACGATGTATGCGACGATCATGGCGACGATCTTGATGGGGCTTGTGGCGAACTATCCTGTTGCTGTTGCACCGGGGCTTGGTATCAATGCATTTTTTGCGTATTATGTTGTAGGTTACTTGGGACTTCCGTGGCAGACAGCTCTCGGTGCTGTATTCATTTCGGGTATGATCTTCTTATTGATGACATTTGGAGGTATCCGACAGGCTATCATTCGTGCTGTTCCGCAGAACCTCAAGACGGCGATCGGTGTCGGTATCGGCTTTTTCATCGCATTCATCGGTATGAAAAATGCGGGAATCGTTGTTGATGATCCTTCTACGTTCGTTACGCTCGGCAACATCATGCAAGGACCTGCGATGCTTGCAACGCTCGGTGTCATTCTGGCAGGTGCCTTGATGGCAAAACGTGTGCAAGGTGCGATGCTTATCAGTATTTTTGTATTGACAGTCGTCGGTATGTTCACGGGACTTGTTCCTCAACCGACGAGCATCCATGATATTATCAGCTTTGATCTCCCATCGCTCAGCGGTACATTTATGGCGCTTGATATTGCGGCGGCACTCGAATTTGGGCTGTTCTCGATTATCTTCACGTTTACGATCGTTGAGCTGTTTGATAATATGGGTACTCTTATCGGTCTGACGCGCAAGGCAAAATTGATGGACGAAAAAGGCGAAGTGCAAGACCTTGACCGCGCACTTACGGCTGATGCTGTCGGTGCGGTAGCCGGTTCTGTCATGGGTACGACGACAGTGACGGCATATATCGAAAGTGCGACAGGTATCGCGGAAGGCGGCAAAACGGGCTTGACGGCATTCGTTGTGGCGGGACTTTTTGCGGTAGCACTTTTCTTCGCGCCGCTTGTCGGACTTGTGCCTGCGTATGCAACGGCACCTGCGCTCATTCTTGTCGGTGCGCTGATGATCATGGAAGTGCGTGCGATCGACTTTGACGATCTGACGGAAGGGATCCCTGCTTTCTTGACGATCGTAATGATGCCGCTTACATTCAGTATTGCGAACGGCTTTGCCTTTGGTTTTATCAGTTATGCGTTCCTGAAGCTATTGGCGGGACGTGGTAGAGAAGTACATTATATCGTATGGTTGGTAGCGATCGCATTTATCGCGAACTTCTTCATGCGTATGCAGTAAGAGAAAGAAAGACGGGGGAATCAACGTGGCAAAAAAGAAAAATAAAAACCAAGAGCAGATCTCTGCTCCGAAGAAGAAAGGTCAGAGCGGTCAGAAGATGATGGACAAGAAGTTCTTCACGATCAGTGATATTCTTTTCTTGTGTATCATTATTTATCATGTATGTACTCGTGAATGGCCGGTCGGCGGTCAGCTTCAGACGATCATGGACGTCTGCTTGGGATTTGCGTTCGTGTCGCTTATCATCAAGTGGTATGCACTTTTGAAAAAATAATACGGATATCAATAACAGCGTGCTCGGTAACGGCACGCTGTTTTCACTTTTTTGGCGCAGATGGAATACGATGCGGTAAGGAGGGGAGCGGGATGTTTTTGCGTGAGGTGTTTTTCAGTCAGCTGCACTATCGAAAGGTAGAGGATGTGAAAGGCGGGCGAATAGGACTTCTGCGAGATGTTGTCGTTTCTCTTGACGGGGCGTATCCGATCGTCGTCGGCCTCTGCATTGGTGAAGGTGCATATATTCCGATCGAGGCGGTCACGGGCGGTCTGGCAGGCGGTGTGTTCTGCGCGGCGGATCATGTGCGAAAAGAGCTTGCCGCAGGAGAATACGAAGTGGCAAGACTTTTACTTGATAAACAGGTGCTCGACTGTGCAGGCAGGCGTGTGTATCGGGTGAATGATATCGTGTTCGTATCGTATGGCAGGGAGGATGCGGAAGAGCGGTGCTGTTTTGCAGGGGTCGAGGTCGGTGTCGGCGGTATCTGCCGTCGCGTGGGCTTGTCATGGCTGGCGGGTCTGGTGAAGGAACGGTTGGTCGGGTATCATCAGCTTGCAATATCTGATGAAGGAGAGGTTCCGTTTTGTTTAAGACTGCGTGCACAGCGGTTGGGTGAGGTGTCGGCAGACGATATCGGCGCGATCTGCAGGCAGTACGGTCCTAAAAAAAGCAGAGAGTTCTTAAGGCATTTGCCGAATGTGACTGTCTGTCATGCGCTGATGCGAATGGATGAGAAGGAGCGCAAGGGGATATTGGTCTTGTTTGATGAGGAGGAGCTGGTCGTGCTTCTTCGCTCAATGCCGCGTGCAGAGCGCGAAGAAGTGTATGGTGGATTACCGCGCTTTTATCGGTATCGTCACGATAGGAAAGGTGGCCGTGTGCCATGAAGATACGTGCGCGGTGTATGCTTTTGGCGGCTGTGATGGGGCCGGGGATACTCACGGCGATGGCCGATAACGATGCGGGCGGTATTGCGATGTATATGCAGGCGGGCGGAGAATACGGATACCTAATGACAGTCGTCGTGCTCGTCAGTATCGTTTGCTTGGCTGTCTGTCAAGAATTGTCGGCGCGCACAGGCGTTGCGAGCGGGCAGGGACTTGCATCGCTCATTCGCGAGCAGTACGGTGTTGGGTGGAGTTTGTTCGTGATCGGTATTTTGCTTGTGGCCAATGTCGGCACGACGATGGCGGAGTTCGCAGGTATTGCCGTTGCAGGCAGTTTGATCGGTCTGCCCCTATGGCTGTCGATCGGCGGTGCGGGTATTGCATTGATGATGATGGCGGTATGGTGCTGTTATCGTCGTGTCGAACAGATACTGTTGCTGTTATGCTTGTCATTTGTTTCCTATCTTATCGCAGGTTATTATGCTGTGCCATCGGGCGAAGATGTTGCAAGAAGCTGTCTGGAGGCAGAACTGACGGCTCCTTTTTGGCTGATGGCGATCGGTGTTATCGGTACGACTGTCACGCCGTGGGGGCAGTTCTATCTGCAATCGTCTGTCGTCGATAAGGGGATCGGCAGGTGGGAGTATCCGTATGTGCGGGCCGATGTGTTGTTTGGCAGCTGTCTGACGGGCATTATTGCACTTGCCATCGTTTGCATCGGAGCCGATGCGTTTTGGCAGACAGATGTGCCGTATACATCGCTCGAACAGTCGATAGACGCACTCTGTCCGATCTTTGGCGAGCGGGCGGAGGTACTGTTCGGTGTCGGATTGTTCGGTGCTTCTTTTTTGGCGGCGTTTATCTTACCGCTCGGTACAGCTTATGCAGTATGCGAAGCGTTCGGCTTGGAGTATGGGCTCGACCGTTCTTTCGGTGAAGCACCGTTCTTTTTCGGCATATATGGGTTCGTACTCATCAGCGGGATGGTCGGCGCACTCTCTATGGCAGAGTCGCTTTTCTTTGTCATACTCGCGGCGCAGATAGCAAACGGTATCCTGCTATTGCCGATCCTTTATTTTATGGTGATGTTGGCGGGGGACAGAACCGTCATGGGCACATATCAAAACAGCCATGCCCAAGACGGTGCTGCATTGTTCGTCTTGGTGTTTCTCGCGGTGATGCAGATAGGACTCTTGTTTACGCTTTTTTAGACGGAGAGAATATTTCCGTTACGTGCCAGACTTCGGTCGGATGGTGCGCAAGATAGAAGAGGCGCGAAGAGCTGTCGTCCTTATGATGCTTGACCGAAACAACGGCGTTTCGGGCAGACTGATCGACGAGGTCTACGATGTCGCTCGGTGCGATGCCCCATTTTGCACCGTGATATTCGAGAAAATACGTGGGGCTTGTCATAAGATACGCATCAGCGTCGCGGTCAGCTTCGTTTGCGAACCCTGATCCCGTATGTGGTGTGCGCACTGCGGTTGCCGACGGCTCGTCTGTACGTGTCATATCGAGAGAGCCTTCGTATCCATTGGAGAAGTTTTGCTGTTTCATCGCGATCACTCCTTTTTGTTTTGATTAGTGTGGCGCGAATAGGGGCAGATTATTTGCGGTAAATTTGACTAGCGAAGCAAAAAGGATTTGGAGAATTGACGGAGAATAAAATACAGATATGCAATTTTTAGATTGCCTGGTAGGAGTAATAGTATGAATATCAAACAAGAAGTCAACTTAATTCTGTCGGAGATCCGTCGCAGCCGTCCGCTTGTACATCATTTGACGAATGCCGTCACGATCAACGATTGTGCGAACATGACCTTGGCTGTCGGTGCATCGCCTGTAATGAGCACGCATGCAGACGAAGTGGCAGAAGTCGTACGTGCGTCGCGTGCGCTGGTACTCAATATCGGTATGATAAGTGACTTGGTCGAAGAGGCCATGCACATCGCAGGAGCAGAAGCGAAAAAAACAGGCGTTCCCATTGTGCTCGACCCTGTCGGTGCAGGTGCTACTCGGCATCGCTGTGAGGTCGCACAAAAGCTTATCGCAAACGTTCATCCGACCGTCATTCGCGGCAACGTATCCGAGATGCGTGCGCTTCTCGGAGAGATCTCTCATGCACGCGGTGTCGATGCGTCAGGCACGGATGATGACGGACTTGGTGTGGCTGTGCGTGTGGCACAGACCTTCGGTTGTATTGCGGCACTGACAGGTGCACGCGACATCATCACCGACGGCAAACGATATTATCGGTTACAGAACGGCCATACGATGCTTACACGTGTTACAGGCACAGGCTGTATGACCA
The DNA here is from genome assembly GCA_017442105.1 of Selenomonadales bacterium. NCBI lineage: Bacteria > Bacillati > Bacillota > Negativicutes > Selenomonadales > Selenomonadales bacterium. The sequence continues at coordinate 15,215 of JAFSAX010000225.1, forward strand.
ACTCGCTCATTGCGTCCGCCCTCGCCGTAACAGACAATGCGCTCGCGGCGGCCGTCGCAGGCGTACTCATCATGGGGCTTGCCGGCGAAGTCGCACACAAGTCGCTCTTCGGCAGTGCCGCTGTCGGAGCCTTTCGCGTGAAATTATTCGACGCCGTATTTGCGCTCTCCAGTATCGAGATCGAACAATATGCAAAAATAGAACAGGGAGAAGTATGATGAAAACGAGAGAATTGACCGTTACCGCGCTGTTTGTAGCCATCGGCATACTGTCGGCGCATTTGATATACTTCCCTGTACTCGTATCCAAGTGCTTTCCTGTACAGCACGCCATCAATATCCTGCTCGCTGTATTCCTCGGCACAAGATATGCCTTTGGGGCATCGTTCTTGACAGCGACCATGCGCAACCTCTTGGGAACAGGGACGCTTCTTGCGTATCCCGGCAGTATGTGCGGTGCGCTTCTGGCAGGCATATTGTATGAACGGACACGCAGTATCTGGGGTGCCATCATCGGTGAGATCGTCGGAACAGGCATCATCGGTGCGCTCCTCGCATATCCGTTCGCCGACTACGTACTTGGCTCGGATGTCGGCGCATTTTTCTTCGTCGTACCGTTCATGATCAGCACCGTCGGCGGCAGCGTCATCGCATATGTACTTTTGCTGACACCGATCGCATCGTATTTCAGACAACAGTTCGGTAAATAACAGGAGGAACTCGATGGAGATCACATATTTTTATAACAGCGGGTTCGCAGTAAAAATTGGCGAAACCCTGCTCGTATTCGATTATTATGTAGACAGTGAAAAACGATTGCCCGACCTTGTGAAAAGCGTCAAGAACGTCTACTTCTTCGCCTCGCATTGGCACGGTGATCATTTCAGTCCCAAACTATTCGCATGGGAAAAAGAAGCCGCTGCGTATATCTTGAGCGGTGATATCAGAGAATATGTCCCCGACACCTCGGCGAGAATCGTCTGGATGGATCCGTACGAAACGCAGACAATTGGCGACATCGAAGTCAGAACATTCGGCTCGACCGACGAAGGCGTATCGTTCGCCGTCACAGCGGGCGGACAGACCATCTTCCATGCAGGCGACCTCAACTGGTGGCATTGGAAAGGCGATACCGAAGAAAACCAAGCCGAAGCCAAACGCATGTTCTTCGACGAAATGGAACGCCTCAAAGGCGAATCGTTCGACATAGCATTCTTCCCCGTCGATGCCAGACTCGAAGAATGTCGCAGCTGGGGCATACGCGAATTTTGCAAATACGTCACCACACCGCAAGTTATCGCCATGCACATTCATCAAGCAGCGTGGGCGGACACGGACGGTATCCTCAAACGCGACGGCAGACAACCTGCCGTATGGTGTCCGATGAAACAAGGCGAAGTGCTTCATGTAGATACGACCAAAGAATAAAGGAGAGAACAACATGAAAAAATTGACCATTTTACTCGTTGCGTTTTTATCATTCTTTCTCTTGAGCGGCTGTTCGGGAAATGCTGCACAAGATCCACTTGCAACCAATATAGATTCTTATGTTGCCAAACTCGGTAATCCCGACAATCCCATCGCAGTATTCCAGACAACAAAAGGAACATTTGCCATCGAACTCTATCGTGACAAAGCTCCGAAAACGGCACAGAACTTCATTGACCTCACCAACAAAGGCTTCTATAACGGCCTCATCTTCCATCGTGTCATCGACGGATTCATGATCCAGGGCGGTGACCCGAACGGAAACGGCACGGGCGGCCCCGGATACACCATCCCCGATGAATTCGGCGAAGGCCTCCTTCACTCGTCCGAAGGCATCCTCTCCATGGCAAACGCAGGCCCGAACACAGGCGGCTCGCAGTTCTTCATCACCCTTGACAAAACACCGTGGCTCGACGGACATCATGCCGTATTCGGTAAAGTCATCGAAGGCATGGAAGTCGTTCGCTCGATCGGCAAAGTCACAACCTTCAGCGACCGTCCGATCTCGCCGATCATCATCAAAAAACTCACCATCGAAAACCTCAAATAATATGACAGCCTATGTCTATATGCTCTCGTGTGCAGACGGCTCCCTCTACACAGGCTGGACGAACGACCTTGCCAAACGACTGGACAATCACCAAGCAGGCAAAGGCGCAAAATACACCCGCAGCAGACTTCCTGTCATGCTTGTGTACCATGAAACGTACAAAACAGAATCCGAAGCGCGCAAACGAGAATGCGCCATCAAAAAACTCACACGACAGCAAAAACAGCAACTCATACAAACAAAACAGGAACAGATTGCAGACTAAGCAGTCTGTTCTTTTTTATGCCGAATAAAGATATTTCCAACGAAAAACCAATATTGTATTGATACAATTTTAAAAAAAGATGAAAACCACTTGAAAAGGCATAACCCGATTGATACCATATAACATGACACGACTTAGATCGTGCCAAAAGGAGGACATATGAACGAGCAAAAAATCAAACGCTTACTCTTCGTGGGCATCATAGCCCTCAGCATCTGCCTTCTTTTTACAACACAACAAAGTACGCAGACACAAACCGTAAGCGGCATCATCTCCATGGAAGAAATCAAAATCACCGCAGGCGTAGGCGGAAATATCAAACAGATATACCGCAGTCAAGGTGATACCGTAAAATGCGGTGACATCTTATATGAACTCGACAGCCCAGAGCTGACAGAAGAGATCGAAAAAGCAAAAAACATCATCGCCAAAGTAGAAGACGACCTTCGCGTACTCTCTGTGCCGAACGTTAACGTATCGGCAACAAGCGCGGAAGAAATCATATATCAGCAAGCAGCTGCCAAAGCAAAACAATTTCAAGAACTCTACGACCAAGGTGCCATCTCGCGAAAAATGCTCATTGAAGCACAGACCGAGAGAGATATCGCTCACCAAGCCGTAGAAACAGCTAGAGCAAATGGAAGCATCGGTACATACGGAGCAGGCGATCCTGCTGTCATCGCCATGAAACAAGAAGAACTCACACACGCTCGGCAAAACCTGGAAGCGTTGGAAAAACAGAAAAAAGAGCTCATCATCACAAGCCCGGCAGACGGCGTCATCGCCAACCAGATATATCAAGCGGGACAGCGTGTTGAAAGCGGATACCTCATAGCAAGCATCGCAGTCAAAGAAAACTGCACGCTCACCGCATACGTATCGGATGCAGAAAAAGCACAGCTCACAGAAGGGCAAACAGTAGCCGTCAAGATCGGCGCATACCCCGACAAACAATTCAGCGGAACCGTAACAAAGATCGAAAACGACTCGCAAGCAGACAACAAAAGTGCAGCCGTACAGATCCGCATGACAAACAACGACAACCTTTTGCGCGCAGGCATGCAAGCACAGATACAACTTGACTGACATTTGAAATAATTATAAAACGGAGTGAACAACCATGACCAAACAAAAACAAGCCGTAAGCATCCAAGACATCTCCTGCATCGGACGATGCTCCCTCACTGTAGCACTTCCTATCCTCTCCGCGGCAGGCATCGCTACCGCCATCGTACCAACAGCCATCTTATCCACCCACACGGGCGGATTCAAAGACTACACCTTCCATGACCTTACAGACGACATCATGCCCATCGCCAAACACTGGCTCACCGAAAACATCGAATTCGACGCCATCTACACAGGATACCTCGGCTCCTTTGAACAAATCGAAATCGTAAAACAGTTCTTTAAACTCTTCCGCAAAGAAAATACCCTCATCTATGTAGACCCTGCCATGGCAGACAACGGCAAACTCTACGCAGGATTCACCCCCGAATTTGCACTCAAAATGGGCGAACTCTGTGCACAAGCAGACGTCATCGTACCAAACATCACCGAAGCCTGCTTCATGCTCGGCGAACCGTACCAAGAAGGACCCTACACCGAAGAATACATAGACGGACTCCTCGACCGACTGGCAGAAAAGATCGGCGCACCGCAGATCGTCCTCACAGGCGTCATGTATGACAAAGAAAAAATCGGTGCAGCCATCTACGACACCCGCACAGGTAAAAAAGGATACGCATTCACACACTACCTCCCGTACAGCATGCACGGAACCGGTGACGTCTACGCCAGCGCCGTACTCGGTGCTCTCATGAACGGCTCCAGCCTGCAAGATGCCGCACAGATAGCAGCTGACTACACCGTAGAAAGCATGGAAGAAACATATCGTACAAGAGATGATCTTCGTTACGGAGTCAACTTCGAAACCACCATTCCAAGTCTCCTCAAAGCACTCGGCCGTATATAAAAGCAAAAAAACAAAATGGCGCAA
>JAFSAX010000226.1 GCA_017442105.1 Selenomonadales bacterium
CCAGAGAATTGCGCCCCAGAAGCGGGTGCGCCGTCGGACGAAGGCTGCGTTTTGTCACGACGACGACAGCATTTTCAAGCGAGATATCCTCGCGCTTGCCGCCGAATTCGTACACACAGATCGGTTCGTCATAGCCGATCTCGCTTGCAGGCATATAGATATATTCGCTCGTGTTATTGTCGCCGTAGATCGTGCCTGTCTTTAAGTGGGCGGCAGTCATTCTGCTCATAAGATGCCTCCTTAGACCATGCCTTTTTGGCGAAGTAAGAACGCGATCGATGCCATCGCCGACAACGAAAGGATAACGACCATCGCGAAACCGTAGCCCTCTTCTGCCATCGGTACAGGGACATTGACACCGAAGAAGCTCGCTATCATCGTCGGGATAGCCAAGATGATCGTGATGGACGTCAAGAAACGCATCACGCGGTTCAAGTTATTCGAGATGATAGACGAGAACGTCTCGAGCATACTGCGGACGATGTGCGTATACATCTCAACCATCTCACGCGCCTGCTTATTCTCGATGATAACATCTTCGAGGAGATCTTCATCCTCTTCGAATACCTTGATGATATGCTGTAAGTTCGAGTTCGTACGCATACGAAGCAGTTTATCAAGCATCGTTCCGTTGGAACGGAGCGACACCGTGAAGTATGTCAGTGCTTTCTGAAGCTCGAGAAGTCTAAAGAGATGTTCGTTCTCCATCGACTTGCGGAGCTGTAATTCAAGCTCATCTGTCAAACGGCTGATCTGGCGCAGGTTGCGCAAGTAGAGAGTCGCCGACTTGTAGAGAAGCTGGAACATGAAGCGCGTCCGCTTGAACGTGCAGAACAAATGGCTGTTTCTTTGATTGAATTCGTTGATAACCTCGACAGCCTCCAAGGTGATCGTAATGATATAATCCGTCGTCAGAATGATACCCAGCGGCAATGTATCGTATGCGAACTGGGAACGCATAACAGGAACGTTCGTGATAACCATCATATAGTTATCTTCTATCTCGGTACGCGAACGTTCCTCATCATCGAGCGCCGAACGCAGGTTATCGATATCGACGTTGACAGCCTTCGACACAGCCGCGAGCTCTGCGGCAGTCGGATTCGTAAGCTGAAGCCAAGCACCTTTTTCCAGCGTATCGAGCGTCAATTCTTCAAGCTTGCCGGTATCCATTCGGGTTTTTACAATATGTAGCATAATACGCCTCCTTGATTGGAAAAACGAACTACGCCGCGCATATCACGTTCGGATAAAGCTGAGCTGCGCGGAAAGCATCGTCTTCCGTCTGCTGAAAAAATAAACTGGGCCCTGCAGTATCGCCTTCCATCGAACAACTCACTTCCTTTCCGAAATCATAATATTCTTCTTAAAATATTACTCCCTGTCAGGTGTAAAGTCAATCTGCAAACGATAGAGAAACGAAGAAAATTGCAAAAAATCAAAGATTCAAACAAGGCAGGTGTCTTCTCTCATACAGGAAAAGATAGGAAAATCTTGACAAAAGAGAGATGCCCTTGCTATAATCAAACGTACGGAGAGATGTCCGAGTGGTTTAAGGAGCCGGTCTTGAAAACCGGTGATTCCGAAAGGGACCGTGGGTTCGAATCCCACTCTCTCCGCCATGGAGTGGTACTCAAGTGGCTGAAGAGGACGGTTTGCTAAATCGTTAGATGGGGTAACTCATGCGAGGGTTCGAAACCCTCCCACTCCGCCATAGGGAATGTGAGGCGCAGAGCGAAATGCTTTGCGTCTTTTTTATATGCAGGCAGAAATGATTGCAAAAAGGAAAGATGCTATATTATAATGAATAAAGAAAAAAGAAGATGATGTACGAACAGCACGAATCCTAAAAATAAATGTAGAAGGTGATCTGATGAATGGTAAAAAAATAGGTATTGGAGCAATTGTGGTGATCCTCTGTGCAGTCGCATTTTACTTCTGCTATTGGACAAAAACACCGACCTATAGTATTGGGATCATCAGAGATGCAGTTGCATCGCATGATGTTATCAAATTCCAGAAGCATGTCAATACCAAAAATCTTCTCAGCGAAGCATTTGACAGCATACTTATCGCACAGGAAAAAATAACAGGAGAGAGCCTCAGACACAACCGATTTGCCATGGCAATCGTAATGAACTTAAAGCCGGGTATTATTGACGAATTGGAAGATGAATTGATCGATGCCGTTGAAGGTAAGTCGGGGGAATCTGATAAAAAAGAATTGGGCATCGTAAACGGAGCGGTCGATAATGTCAAGCAAGCGGAAATAGAAATAAAAGATATGACCGTAAAA
>JAFSAX010000227.1 GCA_017442105.1 Selenomonadales bacterium
CTGTTTGTTACCGAGATTCTGCTGGAGCTGCATGAAATAGTCTTGTTTTTCTTTGTCATTCATACCAACCGATTTTTCATCGAACAGTTTCTGTGCTTCGGCAGCAGCAGTTTCGAATTCTGCTTGTGCTTTAGCCATGTCCGGATGCTGTGCCATCAATGCCTGATGATCAACAACACCAACGCTCGATGCCGGAGCTGCACCCGCAACCTGGAGCTGTTCGTTCTGCGACATCGCGATACCGACAATGCTCACTACAAAGAACGCTACGATACTGAGCGTGATCATTTTAATTTGTTTTTTCTCTAATCTCATCATAATAAATTTCTCCTTTTTTGCCAATTGGCGAATATCGGCTGAGCCGATTATAAGTTCCTTTAAATTATAACAGAATTCTAACTTTTCTTCAAGGAATACTATAAATTACCGATCAAACGAAGCCACTTGTCGTCTTCTCTGATAACATATTCCAGACTGAAGAAATCATACAACCGATATCTAAGCCCGACCTCAAAATCACCGCTTTTCGGACAGAGTTCCGCGCGCAGTTTCCATCGCTTAGCAAGAGCTTCTTCCAAGAAGAGCCATTCATCGCCTTCACTAAGGTTGTATTTTATCCCAAGCCATGTTTTTTCATTCGCATGGTAGGACCAGCCGGGCAAGAATTCCCATTTGATATCACCCGGTGAAAATGCAACATCAAGGAATGCTTCTTGACGAGGATTGATATATTTTCCCGCATGAAATTTAAACTGCGAGCTATTCTCTTTTTTGCCCATTTCCAAATAACTTTCAAGCGCGAAGCGATACTTGTTCGTTTCCACCAAAAGGTCGATCTTGGTTTCCGTACCGACTTTCATCGTCGGCACGATGGTGATACCGTGTTTTTTGATAAACGGATATTTATTTTCTGCTTCTTTGACAGCTTCGTCACATAAAAACTGCTGATGACGGAGAACATAATCGACAGGAAGCCCTACAAGATCGCCGGCGACTGTTTCCAGTTTAGGACGAAGCTCCCAGAGCACAAGGTGTGGGATCGTCGTCGACTGAAGGTCTACTGCGACCGTTTTGACGATCTCACCTTGCGGCAAGAAGGTCAATCGTACCACGACATCTTGTCCTCCGACTACTTCGAATCCTGCCTTGAATTCGGGCAGTTCTTCCGCGAGCCGTTCATTGACGATACGTCTGGCGACACCCGATGCCCAGTCGAGCGAATCTACCGAAAGACCGAGCAGGACATTTTCTATGATATCCTCATAGTCGCCCGCGTGTTCTTTGAGGAATGCGGCTGCAGGAGGTGATATGCCCGTGAAACTCGTTTCTACCTGTACAGAGCGGATCGTGTCGCCCCACGGTTTGACACGAACGGTCACCGTAGTGTCTGTCTGCGGCAAAAGCGTTACGGTTTCGACCGAGTAGCCGACCAAGATGCGATCGAATACGTCGCGAATGATATCTTCATAGGCAGTCTTTTGCAAAGCAACGTCTGTTACTTCTTTTCCAAGCAGAAGACTGTCACCGACTGTCGCGACGCTTGCCTCGATCCTGCGCACGACAGGCTCGGCGAGCTGCGTGTTGTCATCCGTTACGACGATCGCTTCGATCTGTTCAACCGTATCTGCGGCATATGCACCGGGCACTGCACAAAAGCACAAGAGTATCGCCAAAGCAAATCTAAGATAGATGGCTTTCAGACAAGAGTCCGCTTTCTCTGTCATTGTTAGAACTGGCCGGCGAAGCTAAAGTGCGTTTTGAAACCGCCGCCGCTGTCGCCTTTACCAAAGTCAAGACGGATCGGACCGAGCGGAGATTGGAATCTGATACCGACACCATAACCAACGTTCAAATCGGACATGCTGTTATCGTCATCAATGATACCATCCCAGGCATTACCGGTATCTGCAAATACAACGCCCTGCAATTTTTTCGCGATCGGGAAGCGATATTCTGCATTGATAAGGTACATTTTTTTACCTTGGAACTGTTCGTCTTCAAAACCACGGAGCGTTTCCGTACCACCGACCGAGAACTGACCGCTTTCAGGCATATCGCCCATACCGTAACCTACCATACCGCGGAGTGCGATAACGTGCGCACGGCCGACACGATAGTAACGACGGTCTTCAAGCGTGAATTTCTGGAAGTCGAAGTCACCGCCGAACGGACCGCCTGCAAGTTCGAGCGTCATAGATGCTCTGTGACCTTCCATCGCATTGAATACGTTATCGCGCGTATCTGTTACATGCGAGAACGAAAGGCTGTTCGTACGACCAAAGTTATCTTCGATATAGTTCGGATATTTTGTCATAAAGTCGTTATGGTATTGTCCCATACCGGGTGCGCCTGCCGGTTTCGAATAGTCAACTCTGCCGCCGACATGTCCGTCGTACGAGTCATCACGCGTACGAAGTGTCAAGTAGTTCGTCGAGTATTCGGTCATCGGGCGGCTGTAATAGATGTCAAGACCTTTACGCTGTTTGTCATACGTCGAACGACGATGTCCGCCGATATCATAGTCATCGTACTCTGTTACTCTGTCATAGAACGATAACCCGATAGCAGATCCTTTCGAATCCGCCCATGGATGCGTATAGCTTACTTCATAGTTTTTGTATTCGTCTGCGTCACCGCCGAATTCCCACAAGATCTTCGCGTTGTCGCCGCGACCGAGGAAGTTGCGGTCACCGAGTTCGATAAGACCGACCATACCTTCCGTATCGCTGTAACCTGCACCGATCGAGAACGTGCCTGTTCTCTGCTCGATAACGCTCGTTTCCAAGATGACCGAGTTCGGCTCGGTACCCGGATTGAGTTTTACGTTGACATCCTCGAAATAACCGAGGTTGTTGATACGCTGTACGCTGCGGCGCGCTTCGTTTACGTTGAACGGTTCACCCGGTGTCATACGCATTTCACGCAAGATAACATAATCTTTCGTTTTTTCGTTCCCTTTTACAGAGAAGCCTTCCAAAATACCTTCGTTGATCTTCAAGCGAAGAAGGCCGTCGTTTTCCATCTTCACGTCGGTAACTTTTGCCAAGATGTTGCCTTTGTCATGGTAGAACTTTTCGATCTGTTTCGTATTCTGCGCAAGAAGCTTCGTATTGAGAACCTCACCGCGCGGGTTCGTCACGAGTGCATCGAGTTCTTCTGCCGTTGCCGAGATATTACCATCGAACGCGACCGACTGAAGGACAGGATTTTCTTCCACGACATAGATGACTTCTACACCTTCGGGAACTTCTTGGAAGTCGATCGAGGCATTGTAGAAGTAGCCCATATCATAGACAGCTTTCAAGTCTGTTTGGAGTGCTGTCGTTTCAGCGACATCGCCCGGTTTGAGCGCAAGTACCGCATAGATATCTGCCTCCTGAACAGTCGATTCCCCTTCGATCTTCACTGCCGTAATCGTTTTCCCCATTATATCTGCCGGCTCGGCTGCCAAGACAGATGTCGTCGAAAGAAGTGCAAATGCCGCACAAAGTGCTGCTGTTGCCGCTTTTTTCTTATGACTGTACATACGTTTTGCCATAGATATCCTCCTTGTATCTCTCGATTATTGCCCGCGCAGCGAACGCCCTGCCGCCTTCATCAGGTCTTCTTTTTCTTTTTGAGAAAGAATCGTCGCAGATGTGTTCCGATGCGCTTCATCGTATTCTTCGTATGGTGTTTTGACCTTTACAGACATCAGCTCTTTGCCGTCCGCACCTGTCGCAAGCGCAGAGCTCGGCTCTGATATCACAAGCGTCGTGGGTGTGGCTGTTTCTGTTGTCTGTACGTGTGTGACGGCCTTGTCTGCCTCTTCCGTAGCACAAGTCATCCAGATAAGACTTCCGAGCCCGAACAAAACGATCGCACAAAACAGTGCCCCGCCTTGTCGATAACAAGCGTATCGCAAAGAGCGTTTCGCACTGCGCTTTTCTTCCTGCGCGCGTTTGAGTTCCGCCTGCGCCAGCATCAAGTTGAGTTCGCCGCGAATGTCTTTTTGTTCATCGAAAGACCGCTCGGCTTTTGAGAGCCAATCTTGCGCAGACCGCAGATGCGTCGTAACTCGCGATTTCTGTTCAGTCACTCGTTTCACCTCTTACTTCGTCACTACACTTCATATAATCAATCCATCATCACGTAAACCAGTCGCTCAAAAATGACCGTTTTACGTGATGAGCGGAGATTATTCGATATTCTCTTTTATTTTCTGCTAAACACAGCTTATTTTCTCATCTTCTTTACGAACGCCATTGTTTGATAAAGCGTGACAGCATACCCCTTACTCGTCTGATCCCTTGCTTTTGCAAGCGATAGATATGCGATGGACTGAGATTCATCTCTTCAGCCAATCGTTTCGGCTCGCGGTCATCCAGATACACGCCGCTAAGGACGAGCTGCTCTTTGGCAGGCAGTCGTTCCATCGCTTGCTTGACTTCGGACAGCAACACATTCTGTTCGGCAACGTCCGCTGCCAAAGGCGCGGTATCTTCGATCAGATCACCGATCGTCACTTGTCCATCACCGTCGTATGCCGAAACATCAATAGAGTCATGCTCTTTTTCACCTTCTCGTTCCATATAGCTGATCATTCGTCCGCGGATACGATGATACGCGAACAGGCTGAATGCCACACCGCGCGTATGGTCGTATCGTTCAACAGCTTCGATCAGTCCGATCGTACCCTCCTGAATGATATCGAGAAGCGCAGGTTCGCTTACTCGAAAGCGAAGTGCAGCTTTGAAGACGAGCGGCTGATAACTCTCGATGAGGCGCGCACGGCTTTCTTCATCGCCGTCTGCTTTATACGCACGCCAAAGTCGCCCTTCTTCTTCCATTGAGAGCATTTTCACTTGTTTTAATTCATCCAAGTATTCCTTCAGCAGCGCATATCCCTCCTATCAGAATTTAAAGTATGTTTCTACTCCGTAGAACGAATTCTGATCTTCATCGAGTGTCGTAATAAGTCTGAAACGGTCATTCATGTCGTAATATACACCAAAATTATAACCGTCATATCCTACTCCCATAGTATATCTAAGCATGAGCCTGTCTGTCAAATATTTTCCAATCTGAACATTGTACACTTCATCGCGATCGGCACGTCTTGAGCTTGCGAATCCGGCAAGCGATACGGTATCGCGAACGAGCTTGAATTCGTCCACATCGAACATTTCACGCACAGTACTTTCAACCGCGCCCATGAAACTCATCTGAAGCCCAAGTTCGAGCATACCGACGAGTTCGTCACGGCCGAAACCGTCCGAATCTTCTTTGTCAAAGTATCGACTGCGCAGTGTCAGCAGTGACAAGATGTTCTGATGACTCATCGCAGGCGAGGAAGTCAGCTTAAGACTCATCTGATCGGCAGGATCGTCGATACCGAGCATGACTTTTACGCGATCGATCTTCGTTTCGGCTTTAAGATGTACCGACGGAACGAACGAAACGACCTGATCGAACTTCGCCCAGCCTTCCTGTACCTTAAAGTCGGTGTTGAGATAGCTGACCGTACCGCGTTTTACCTTGAAAAGTCCTTCCGTTTCGGGATATTTCATCGTTCTGCCAAAATGCGCACGACCGTCTATCCACAAGTCATAGAGGTACGAATTGTAAAGACGCACCTTGTCTTTGGCTTCGACCGTGACATCGAGTGCCATATCCCAATCGGATTCTTCCGTTTCGGGGATCGGCGGAATGTCGATCGTCGCATTTTTGATCTCGATATCGCCCGACAGTTTCGGCATTCGTTCACCGTCTGCAAATATCAGACTGCCGCTGATGGGTCCTTTGTAATAAAGACTGTCTACCGTGAACTGATCGAACATCATCGAAGCGTGGAAATCGTCCCACGTATTGCCGACCATCGTTGCTTCGCCATAAGCAGATACGGTACCGCCGCCCATCATGCCGCTGAGTTCGCGAAGTGTGATCGTTTTGCCGTCGAACGCTATATTAAGGAATGTATTTTCAAGCGGGCTTTTTATCTGTTTTAATTGTATCGTACCGTTTTCGATATTGACATCGCCATAGAATCGCGGATCATCGATCGTACCGCCGACACGCACTGCGCCTGTCATCGGGCCGATACCATCCTCTACCTCATCCGACAAGAGCGCGAGCACCCTAAGATCGGCATTGTCAAGCTGGAGCGTTACGTCGATCTCGTCGTCTGCTTCTACGATCAAGTCTTCTCGTTTTATAACTGCCCCAAACGGAACGATACCATACGCGCTGGCACGATATTCGCCTTTTGATAACAGGAGCTGATTGATCCTGAGCATACGATCGTCAACAACGAACATACCGACCAATCGGTCAAACTTCGTCGCAGCGATACCGACATCGGCGATCTCAACGGATGCATTGGCATATGGCTGTTCCATCGTTCCCGCCAACTGCACCGCAAAATCCATCTCGCCTTCGGTGTCGATACCAAGGTCGAACCAATCAGTCAATATCTCGGCGTCAATATGAGAGCCTGCCATCTCCATGTCAAGCTCGCCGTTGAGATCGGCCGTTCCTTCTATCGCGAGGATACCTTGATTCTGTTTACCGTGGAATTTATTGACGGTGATGACATTACCGTTCAGAGCGGCATCAATGGCAACATCTGTGAGCGGATGTTCTCCTTTGATAAGGCCGTCTGTCATCACGCCTTGTACATGGATGTTCGGATCGTTCATCGTCCCACCGATAGTGATATCACCGGTAAGTGCTCCGTCAACGCCTGCATCGGGAATATCGAATACCGCAAGGAGCGGTCCAAGATGGCCTCCTTCCGTTACGAACTTGCCTTCCATTTTTTTCGTTTCGTCGAATCGCACGATACCGTCGAATCGATACTGTCCGTCACCTTCGCTGAACGAAAATTCGGGAATGGTGAGGACTTTGTTGTGCACCGTGACATATCCTTTGATATCTTTCAGGAGCGTTCCGTTGAAATTAAGTCCGTCCGAACGCACCGCGCCTTTGAACATCGGCGAATCGAGCGAACCTTCAAGCTTACCATAGAACGTAGCTCTGCCAAGGATCGCATACGGCATGTCGAGATAAAGTCGTTCGATCTCGACATCGACTGCACGTATCCGAAGGTCGATATCTCTCGACGGCGTAATGTCACCCTTGAGTTCGACTTCCGTATTGAGCGACGAGATGCGCATATCTTCGATATGGAATCCTTTCTCATCGAGCGAATATTTACCGTTGCTGCCTGCAATGAGGAGATTGCCGAAACTGCCGTCACGCAAGGTGTAATCCCCGCTGAGTATCGGCTGATCGAGCGTACCCGTTACGTGAAGCTGATTATCAAGATTACCCGTCAGCTTCGTATCCATATCGATCCAGCCCGAGAGTGCTTCAGCACGTATCTTTTTCGTATCAACATATAAGTCCAGTTTTTTCTCGCCCGTTATGCCGATCGTACCTTGGATCGTATGACCCGAATCCATACCGTACTGATAATTGCGCAAGACAAAGTCACGTATCTTGACTTCACCGCCCTGATATTCGGCATACCCTTCCATGCGGTCAAACGGCTGTCTGAGGATAGCACCTTCGTTCGCATGGATCTTCATCTGTGCCGTCGGGTCGCTGAGCGTTCCGCCGATAACCGCTTCCACATCAATACCGCCCGCGCACGTTTCTTCATTATGGAGCCAAGAAAGAGGTACTTCCGAACCGATGGCCCGCATATCGAGTCGATCGTTCTCTATCGTACCGAAAAGAGCCAGCCTTGCGCCCTGTTCCGTTTCGACCGAAGCACCCGCAACTTGTATTTGTCCGTCACGCTTCGCGAAGTCGATGATAAGATTCGTAAAGTCCTTTTGTAAGTATTGACCGTTTGCCATCACCAGTCGGCCTTTCAAATCGGCTTCTGCCCCATAGCCGCCGACTGTCATATGAAGACTGGCACGTCCGATAAGATCGGGCACATATTCATTAAACAGCGCAGCATCTGCCTGATGCACCGCCGCTTCAAATCCGTACATATCTTTGTTTATATCATAAGCACCTTGCATCACGAGCCGTCCGTCGAACGCATCGGCCGTCAGTTCACGTACGATAAGGATATCGCTCATAAAGCCGACTTTGGCTGCGAGATTGCGAAAATCGTAACCGTACGCTCTGCCGTCTGCCTCTACCGTCGCATCAACGGCAATGTCATCGACAGTACCGATGATCTTGGCATCGACTTTTGCCATGCCCGAGATCGGCAGATCGAGCTTCGGTATCGCACCGAGGTCGAATCTGTCCGAATGGACATTGAGGTTGAGTTCCGTCTGCGGTCTGTCAAGAATTACATCACCATTTACGCTGACTTCCTGCGCCATCACGTCCCCTGCTACATTCAGACCGATCTTTTCAGGGCTGAACGAGATACGACCCGCAAGTTCTGTCGCAGCGATATCATCATAGCAAAACGCACCGTCTGTCAAAGCGACCTCACCGCTTACCACGATATCGTCCGCACTGCCTTTCAGCACGAGATTGCCTTCTGTGATCGTCCCCGACGGTGCATAACGCTTCCACTCGCTCGGCAAGATCGGCGCATAACGTGCGATCGTGACGTCTTTTGCTTCTACTGCAGCAGCAGAAGAAGCATCGCCCCAGCGTCCTTTCACGCCAAGCGATGCACCGCCTTCTTTGCATGTCATATCGAATTCATAGACAGAATCAGCAAGAAGATCGAGCGTACCTTCCACGTCCGTCACTTGCCACAGAGCGTCATTCATAGCAAGGCAGACTTCACCCTCGGTCACGCTGATACGACTTTCGAGCGTCATATCAGACGATTCTTCTTCGCCGAGAAGAGATTCAACATTCCACCCGCCGTCTGCCTTCTGCGACAGATAGATCGACGGCTGCTCGAGTGCGATCTCACGGACGATCCTTACAGGCTCATCCATATTCCACAAGATCGCGATCGGATTGAATCGTACCGTCACTGTCTTGACAGATGCCAACTGTTCTCCGTCTTTCGTATGCAAGGAAACATTGTCCGCACGTGCCGCAAACGGTGACTCCAGCACAAGAGCATCAAGCGTCAGATGCGCCTTTGTTGCATCAGCCACCTCGCTCACCAAAACAGACTTCACATCTGCCATGATCGCCTCATGGTTCGCCTGCCAGCCGAGATATCCGCCGCCGGAGAGGAATGCCAATACAGCACAGACGAGTGCCGCTTTTTTTCGTGCCATATCGTTTCCTCTCCTTTCATATCATCTACCTGTTAACATTCTACAAAATATACTTTTCTTCCTGTTCGTTTTCCTCACTTTCATGTTTTTTCCAATATAATCATGCTATCAGTCTATCTTCCGTACGATCACTATAACACCACTATTTTGGATTTTCTTTGGAAAGTGAAAAATAAAAGCTCCGCCGATTTTATTTCGGCGGAGCCTCTTGTTAAATAGAGATACCCATTGCTCTGTCGAGCTCTGCTTTGCTCGTGTTATAGTCATAGAGCGACTGTACATAATTCATTTTTGCCGTCGTAAGTGCGACCTGTGCATCCATAACATCAAGGTTCGTGCCTACGCCCGCACGATAGCGAACGTGTGCGATCTTGAGGTCTTCTTCAGCTTTGTCTACCGACACTTGGCTCGTATGGATACGTTTTTCGGCTTCATGTACATCAAGGTAAGCCATACGTACTTCAAGCTGGATCGCATCAAGTTTCTGACGCGCCAATTCTTTCGCCGTCAAGAGATCTGCATCAGCCTGACGAACTTGCGCTTTCGTTGCACCCATGTCGAAGATATTCCAGCTCAATTTGGCACCGATCTGCCAGGATTCATCTTCTGTTCCCGGGAAATCCGAATCAGACCAGCCGTTCGATGCGCTGGCAGTGATCGACGGACGGTATCCGCTTTTGGCGATGGACTTGTATTCTTCAGCCGCATCGATCGCAAGCTGTGCCTGCTTGCCGTCTGCGCGGTGTTCAAGCGCATATGCGATACAATCTGCCAATACGAGATCGTATTTTTCGTAACCGAGTTCTTCTGTCACACGGACATCCGTATCGAGCGGAAGACCAACAACATTGTTAAAATTCGATACCGACAAGTCACGTGCATTTTCAGCTTTGATAAGACCTTGCTGCGCATCGGCAAGCTCTACTTCCGAACGAAGAACATCCGATTTTGCGACCGTACCGACATGATACTGTGCTTTTACATTTCTGAGATGTTCTTCAAGTGATTCGACCGTCTGCTGATAGATCGTCACCTGATTCTGTGCCTGCAAAATGCTGTAATAGCTGTTCGTCGTATCCATACGGAGCTGTTGACGCGTATCGTTCACACCGAGTTTTGCCGACTCGAGTGCGATCTCAGCCGCATCTATTGCATTTTCAAGGCGTCCGCCCGTATAAAGCGGCAGCGAGAGCGTCAATCCATTGCTGAAGCTGTTCTCTGCTGTGAAGCCTTCCATTTTCGAGCGGCCTGCATTGTGAACATAACCGAGCGTAAAGCCGCGGTTCGCTTCTGCTTCATCAAGCGATGCTTCTGCTTTCATTTCATCGAGCATAGCGATTTTTACTTGTGGGTTGTTTTCAAGTGCTAAGTTCACGCTGTCCTCAAGCGTCAATTCAACAGGAGCAGCCAGAGCCGTTCCTGCGGAGAGGATACCGCAAGCTGCCAACGCCGCGAGAACCGCACGCATTTTTTTCATATTACACATATCGAAATGTTCCTCCTCACTTGCTTTCGGCAAGTCAGACTAGATAGTCATGATTATGTTACTATTATAGACGTAACCGTAATCGTTGTCAATAAATCAAAACGTCTTACGCAGGCCAAAATATGCACTTCGTTCATCACTTTTGTTGAGCATGTTGCCTTGGCCGAACAGATATAGCTGCGGTGCAAATTCATATTCACCGCGCAACTTTACTTTGACATCGTTGGGGTCGTATACATCAAGATACAATTTCGTACGGCTGCCGAGTGCCTGATCGTATCCGAGGCCGAGTTTGTCTTCCATGATACCGAATCTGCCTGCGACTTTCTCTGAACCGTAACCGAGCTGTGCGTTCGTTTTCGTATCAATACCGATGCCTGTCACACCGAGCACGCCGAATCCCTTCTCGTTCGCGCGCACTTTGAGATCGAATCCGCCCGCAACATCGCCCGTATCAGGATCGCCGTACATCTCTGCACCTGCTGTGATCTTGACCTTATCGAGTTTTTCCATCATCGAATTGGCGCGCTCGCTCATATTGCGTGCATTTTTGAGCGTCACTTTAAGATTATCTGCCGTCTCGGGATCGGTCACGACACCTTCGAGCGACCCTGCCATGTTGGCTACGCGATCACTCGTTACTTTCATATTGGCAAGCATGTCGCGAATATTGCGTGCCGTTTCACCGTCATTTGCGATGATCGTCATCATGCTCTCGAACTGGCCTACCGTCTTGTTCATGCTGTCCATCATCGTCTGCATATTGTGAAGCATCTGATTAAGACCTGCTTCATTCTGTACGGCAAGCGTTGCCATGACGCGCGTCATCTGTTCCATGTTTGCCGTCATCATCTGCACGTTCTTCATACTGCCGATGAGAGCTTCCTTCGTTTCGGGACTGCCGAGGACCTCGTTGAGCGAATTGAGGAGCTTCTCGACATTGGCCATCATCTCTTCCGAGCGCGACATCATCATGTCGATACCGCCACCGCTGCTGCCCGCAAATGTATCGCCTTCTTTGGCATACTGTCCGCTTGCAGACGAAGGTGCGCTGATGTCGACGCATTTTTCACCGATCAGACCGTCCGATCCGATGCTGTACGTTGCCATGCTGTCAAGCTGTGCATCTTCTCTGATATCCATCACGACGACGACACCTTCGTCGGTGATACGCAGCTCGGCAACTTTACCGACATGGACGCCTGCATATCGCACGAGGCAGCCTTCTTTGAGACCGTCGACTTGTTTAAACACAGCTTGTACGCGATACGTGTCGGCACCGAACGTACCGCCTCCCAAGAGTACTGCAATATATGCAAGAAGTGCCAGTGCAATGACTACGACACTGCCGACTTTTGCTTCTGATGATAGTTTCATCCCTATCACTCCTTCCTGTAACTTGCCGCCCGCACGAACTGTCGTACATACGGATGATCCGACTCGCGGATCTCATCGGGCGTTCCGATCTGGACGAATCGTCCTTCGTATAATACGGCGATGCGATCGGCGATGCGATACGCACTCTCCATGTCGTGTGTTACGACGACCGAAGTGACACCGAATTCTTTTTGTGTTTCCAAGATGAGCTCGTCTATCTTGCGCGCCATGATGGGATCAAGCCCCGACGACGGCTCATCATATAAGATGATATTCGGCTTGAACGCAAGTGCTCTCGCCAGACCGACACGTTTTTTCATACCGCCAGACAGCTCGTTGGGCATCGCATCGGCAAGGCCCGCAAGGCCTACACCTGCCAGTCGCTCTTCTACGATGCGGCGAATATCGTCTTCACCCATATCGGTATGCTGACGAAGTCCGAACGCCACATTCTCACCGACCGACATCGAGTCGAACAGAGCCGAATACTGAAATACCATGCCCATACCAAGACGCGCTTCATCAAGTTCCTTATCCTTCATGCGGCTGATCTCTTTGCCGTCTACCCATACCTGTCCGCCCGTCGGCCGCGCAAGCCCGATGAGCAGCTTGAGCAAGGTCGACTTCCCTGTACCGGAAGGACCGACAACAGCCAGCGTTTCACCCTTCTTTATCGTCAAGTTGACATCATGCAGGATAACATGTTCACCATATTTCATATTTAGATCGATCAATTTTATCATAGCGCACCTCTACCGAAACCAGATCGCCGACATGATGCAGTTCGTCATGAATATCAAGATGATAGATGTCACGACCGACTCTGTCGTTGCACGTCCGACACCTTCCGCACCATTGGCACAATACATACCGCGATAGCAGCCGATCATCGCTACGATCGCACCGAAAACGATCGACTTGACCATACCGCCAAGGAAATCATGTATCGTCGTGTATGTCTGTATCGAATTGATAAACGTGAATCCGCTGATATCAAAATACGCAGTTGCGATCAGATATCCGCCCATCGTACCGACAGCATCAGCAAAAAGCACGAGTATCGGAAGCATAAACATGCCCGACCAAAGACGCGGTACAACAAGATACCGCACGGGATTCGTCCCCATCACACGAAGCGCATCTATCTGTTCGGTAACACGCATCGAACCGAGTTCTGCCGTGATAGAGGCACCGACACGTCCTGCCACTACAACACCCGTCAATACAGGGGCTAGTTCACGACACATTGCGATCGCCACGATACCGCCGATCGTCGACTGAGCACCGTACCGGATGAACTCATGTGCGATCTGAATACTGAGCACCATGCCCGTAAACAAAGCCGTGAGAAGCACGATGGGAAGCGAATTCACGCCGATGCGTTCCATCTGCACCGTAATATGTTTTCTGTTAGGACGCTTGGTCAGCGCAGACATCGTCTGCATCGCGAATATCGCGAATCTGCCGCATCGTTCAAGCGCACCGATCGCACTGCGACCGATCGCCTCCAACATATTCGTAATCATACTATACTCCTATGCGCCATTGCGCCTATTTTAGTCTTGTCTGTTTTATCATACTATGTATGACCTTCTGTTTCAATTCCTTTTTCTACAAATAGTTGCGTTTTCTTTACTTTTTTTACAGAAAAAAGCCCCGTCTGCCAACATGGGCAAACAAGGCTTTCGCATTACTCTTTTATTTTGTCGGACGTTTTTTCATTCGCCGAACGGTTGTCATCTTTCAAAGATACTGTTTTTTTCTCTGCGGATCCTTTATCAGACTCCGTTTTTTTACCGTGTACGACCATGATAGATGTTTCCAACTGATTCTCGATAATATAGATCGTCGGACATTTCTGCACACTTTTGGCTTCTTCTTCCAATGCGCGTTTTTTTACTCCGAGAAGATCGACACCTTTTGCTTTTGTTTCCGTTTCCAAGTTCACTTCGATGCCTTGCTTCTCCATTTCATCAATAGCCTCGAGTACTTGGGTGATATCTTCTTCGATGACGATATCGTTGTTACGCTGTTGACGGCGTATCTTATCCATCACTTCATCGAAGTCCATCTTGCGTTCTCTTTTCGCGATCGCTTTCACAAGCGGAGAATCTTTGTACTTTTCGAGTGCTTCGGTCGTCCGTTTATTGATGACACCGCCGCCGCGAACGACCAAGTCGAGCGGACCCTCTGTCGCATCGCTCGGCACGACGTACGGTACATCTTCTACGATGACATCACCGCGATGCGGGCGTATCTTCACCTTGAAATTGATCGTTTCTCCCGGATACGCTTCTTTTGCATCGGTCGTGACTTCTATCATTCTCGCCGAACGACAATTCTCGTCGATGTCGACATTCGCCTTGATACTGATGACCTCGATCGGACGGAATCGGTTATTCATAAGCGAATCGACCATCGTACTGAACTCACCGCTCGCACCGACAGCGATATTGCTTTCGTCATAATACATATTTTCACATTCGTATACTTCGCCGGGCAGATTACGCGCCGTGATCGCAAAATCGACCGTAGCCGTACCTGCACCTTTACGGTCTATCGTCTTGTCAATAGCACTGCAAAATGCCGCCGTCAAAAATGCAGGTGCGACTTTTTCGTTGTGTATCGTCTGCATACAGAATGTCTTTTCTGTTCCGCTCTGACGATCGGTGACTGTAATCTCCATTGGAATGACGGCAGGATACTTGCCGACAATGCCTGCAAGACCTGCACTTCGGTCTTGATTGATAAGACCGATCGGAGCACCTGTCGCGCCTACTTTGAAACCCGATTCAAGTGCAGTGACCGTCGTGAATATCTCGGAATTGGTCAAAAAATAATTGCTGTTGCCCGTCTGCAAGAACGGATGACCGAATGCAACGATCTTATTGCCTTCGACATACGTTGCCGTACCGAGCGCACCGATCTTGAAATCTCCGCGCATCAAGACCGCACCGACCGAACTGCCCGCTTCTACATCACGTTTGGTAACGCGCCCCTCCATACCGTTTGACGCATACGGCACCATGTTGAGCGAAGCAAGGTCTTCTTTCAGCATCTCGAATGCATTCTCGGAAAATCCGCTGACCATAACAGGTGTCATAAGAGGTGTTGCATCTTCTGCCTTGACCTTCCCATCATCTGTCGTTTGCTTTGCGGGCACGCCCTCTTCTTGGGCTCCGTCAGTTACAAAAGCTTCGTCAGACGCTTGTACGGACTCTGCATCCGTCATCTCGCTGTCGTCCGCCTTCTGGTCATCGTCAGATCCCTTACGGTCTGTATCGTTTTTTGCGTTTTTTGCTTTTTCTTCTCTTACCTTTTTCAGGTCGATGGCACGCGGCAAGGGATTATTCAGCGGATCGGGCATATCCCACATCGCCGTCATCTCCTTGATCGGCGTAACCATGCATTTCGTCGCATCACCGAACTTATATCCGTAGGAGATCGCCCCCAACAGTCGTCCGTCTATATATACAGGGCTTCCGCTCATGCCTTGTACGACACCGCCTGTTCTCTCTATCACATCACCCGATACTTGTATGAGTATGAGCGGTTCTTCCGCTCCCTTGTCGGCAAATCCGATCACCTTCACATCGAACATCTCGATCTCGGCACCCTCTACGACCGTCTTGGCATAACCTGTCATACCGAGTTCGACTTCATCGGTCGATATAAAATGAGGATTCGCGTCAGCTATCGAAGCAGACGCGAACAAACAAACGCCGACAAGCCATCTGCTTATCCATTGTTTCAACTGATTAACATCCTTTCTATTCCACCGCGATCTGCGCCACGACTGTGTTAGCTCCGATCGTATCTCCCACTTCGACATACACTTCTGCTATCGTGCCGTTTACCGTAGCACGAGCCGCCGTGATACTTCCGCTGAGCGTCTTGATTCTCACCAATTCATCACCTTCCGTGACAGTCTGTCCGACCGTCACGACCGAAACGACTTTCCCTTTGAGGATAGACGCCTCATCTATCAGATGCGACGCAAACGCGCCCGAACTTGCCAGCATCAAAGCAACAGTTGCGATCAGACCTCTTTTTATATATCGTTTCAGCATCGCACTTCCTTCTTTCTGCCGTTTTCTTCTATCATATTACCGACACATTCGCTATCCACTGCTTGTCGCTATCAACATGCAGGGAGCTTCACAAGTTACTCC
Source organism: Selenomonadales bacterium (assembly GCA_017442105.1). Lineage (NCBI taxonomy): Bacteria > Bacillati > Bacillota > Negativicutes > Selenomonadales > Selenomonadales bacterium. The sequence goes on from JAFSAX010000227.1 coordinate 16,227, forward strand.
TGAGAAGCTTTCTTAGGCTGTGCATCACCTTTCAGCGCATCTATTACGATACGATGCGGCTCGGTCAGACGAAACACCTTGCACGGCGTATTGCGTCTGAGTTCCACGCGCACGATCGTATCATCGCCCGACGTCACGATCTCGACACGTTTTAAGACATCGCCCGCTTTCGGCGCAGGGATCGTTCGCTCTGCCGCCGATACGTTCTTCATACGGATCGTCAGCATACCCGTATCAGCCATGTAGCTTGTTTCATATTCGGCACTCGCATCCATATCGAATACCGTTCTGACCTTATCGGGCGCATGGTGGATACGCACATTCGTCACATCGACAAGCCCCGTCTGCACCGCAGCAGATTTCGCAGGCACAGTCGTTTTATCTGATTCTGTCGTCTGCTCATCCGGTTTGGCAAACACAGCAGGTGCTTGTCCTTCTTTCGTAAAGTCGATAACAAGACGAGTCGGCTCATTCACAATAAACGTCTTGGCCGTCATCTTCTCTTTCATATCAAAAACGAAATAAAGTGCACCATCCATCCCGCGGATCACTTCTGCTTTCGCAAGAAGCGGATGTTTTACCGCCGCAAGCGAAGCGCCTGCACCGACACCATCAAGGCGCACGATATAATCATTCTCATTTTCCTGCCAATACGCATCGAACGGTATCTTCTCCGTTAGATCGGCAACAACACGGATCGTATGTTTCGTCTGGCTTGTCCGCACACTTTTTACAGCAGGCGCAGCGAGCGCAACCGACGAAGTCAAAAATACCGTCAACAAAGCCGCTGCACCGATACGCCAAAATCTGTTCTTCTCTCGTTTCATCGTACGCCCCTCCCGAAAAAATCCTTTTCCCTATCATACGCGATTTTGGCTCCGATTGCAAACAAAAAACCATAAATATATCTCTCGACAATCATAACGACCTTATCACTGCGATATATCCTCATATATTCGCTATACGTCAAATTCCTTCCTTATATATATTGCATACAAAATACCCTCCGCCAAACACCATCTTCCCTTCCGCTCTACGCGCAGCCCTTCATTCTCCTTTCCGCGCACATCTGTCCTTCATGCGTACTACCCTTATCGTCATCCTTCCGCAAGATTCACCTTTCACGCTCAGATGTGATACACTGTGCAAAACCTACTACCATAGCGAACCTCGCCTTACGCAAGACACGATGCTGTAAGACATATAGTTTCTTTAAAATTTTTGCATACAGGAGAAATTCCTTTTTTGTTTTTGTATATCTCAAGGATTATATATATTTCTAAACTAAATACCCTTTTTATCAATCATTTATAAATTTTTTACACCTTTACAGCGTAAAAAACCATCCCGTACATCGTTTGACACACTTCTTTCTATTGCATATACTACTGAATGGAGTTGACTGCCGATAGGGGTTGAGGCAGTCGATATTTTTTTATGATAGGTGGTTTTTTATGAATCTGTTTCGTACCAAAAGTATTGCATCTTTGCAAGCAATGGCACAAGAATCGGGTCTGAAAAAAACGCTCAGCGCGTTTGACCTCGTATGTCTTGGCATCGGCTGCGTTATCGGTACCGGTATTTTCGTTCTGACGGGTGTTGCCGCAGCAGAATACGCAGGTCCGGGCGTAGCGCTCTCTTTCCTTCTCAGCGGTATCGTTTGTGCTTTCGTTGCACTCGCATACGCTGAATTCGCTTCGATGATCCCATCGGCAGGTAGTGCGTATACATACACGTACACAGCACTCGGCGAAATGGTCGCTTTTATCTGCGGTTGGAATCTCATCCTTGAATATATGCTCGCAACAAGTGCGGTTGCATCCGGCTGGGGCGGCTATATGACAGGTCTTTTCAAAGCAGGCGGTATCCATCTTCCCGAAGCCTTGACACTCGTTCCGGCTGAAGGCGGTATCATGAACCTGCCCGCTATGCTCATCTTGGTATTCCTCGCATTCCTTCTCGTTCGCGGTACACACGAATCGGCAACAGTTACTCGCCTTCTCGTATTCGTAAAACTCGCGGCGATCTTCATCTTCCTCGTACTCGCAGTTCCGAACATCGAACCGGCTAACTGGGAACCGTTCCTTCCGTTCGGTTGGGAAGGTGTTTCTGCAGGTGCGGCGATCGCATTCTTTGCATTCATCGGCTTTGACGCTGTTGCAACAAGTGCGGAAGAATGTAAAAACCCGGGTCGCGACCTTCCGATCGGTATCGTTGGTTCGCTTGCCGTTTGTACGATCCTCTACGTAGCAGTATCGGCAACGCTTACAGGCGTCGTACCGTACACACTTCTTGACAACGCTGAACCGGTCGCATTCGCACTTCGTCATATCGGCTATAACATCGGCTCCGCCCTCGTTGCAGTCGGCGCTATCGCAGGTATCACCTCGGTCCTTCTCGTACTCCTCTACGGTATGGCACGTATCGTATTCGCAATGAGCCGTGACGGCATGCTCCCTCCGGGCATCTGCAAAGTTCATTCCAAATACAAAACGCCTTACCTCGTAACGATCATCGGTGCTACGATTGCAGGTCTTGGTGCAGGCTTCTTCCCGATCGGTCTTATCGCCGAAATGGTAAACATCGGTACGCTTGCAGCATTCTTCATCGCATCGATCGGCGTTCTCGTGCTCCGTTTCACGCAGCCTAACATCGAACGCAAATTCCGTTGCCCGGCGCTCATCGTCGTTGCGCCGCTCGCAGCACTCTCCTGCGCATACCTCATGTACAACCTTCCGTGGGACACCTGGGTTCGCTTCGGTATCTGGACAGTACTCGGCTTCGCTACGTACTTCCTCTACAGCTACCGCCACAGCAAACTCGGCAAAGGCGAAACGGAATAAACCTCATAAGACAAAACGGCTCTGCTCACTCGCAGGGCCGTTTTTTTATACCTGTCGACGCGACTCATACTTCTTCTTCGTCGCCTCACCGCCACGAATATGCCGCTCCGCCTTATTCTTCTCAAGCACCTTGCGCACACGCGCCGCAAACTGTCCGTCGATCATCGGAAGCCGCTCTATCATATCCTTATGCACCGTACTTTTACTCACCGCAAAAAGCAGTGCCGCCTGCCTCACCGTATCTCCACTCGCCAAAATATGACTGCCGATATCAAGCACCCTTCTGCGGATATAATCCTTCATACCCCTTCCTCCCCGCACATCATCTCTCTCTATCTATATGCCGATCAGATAGCACAATGACTTCTTTTTCCTCATTTTTCATAAAAAAGATATCCATCTCATCTCCCCCATCAATTCTATTTTTCTGAAAATTTCCCACTAAAAAAAGCAAAAAAGACCCCAAAAAAAGAGGGATAACCCTTCCCTATATTGAATATTTAAAAGAAAATATTTTAAGAATACAGCTTGGCGATGCGTATCTGTTTCTATAATTTCTTACACTCGTCAAGAAATTATCCGATATATTTATTTTCGCAAAAGTGCGATAATAAATTATGAGATAATTGTGTTTATTTTCCGAAAACAAGGTCGGATTTCATTGTTTTCGTTAGACAATCACAAACTGTCTGCTTTCTAACTCAAAGAGAGAAATACAGAGAAAGAACGGAAAGCTACTCAAGTGGAGATCGAGATACATAGCTCAGTGCTATGACGAGTGACCGATCGGTAACGCGAATCTGCCGACTCACCGTCATCAGCCGCGATCCTATCTCGATTGTCATTGCGAAGACAACATTGTTCGATCTGCTTTCAGAGAATAATAAAAGGTATTCTTAATAGCAGAGGAGGCTATTACAATGTTCAAAGCAATTGCGAACTTCTTCCGTACCGGTGAAGATCGCCCGCCGATGAGCGATGATCCTAACGTCATTGCCAGTGAGTTTAAGCGTCGCCGTTGGTCTGTGTTTCTCTCTATTACTTTAGGTTATGCATTCTTCTATGTATGCCGACTCAACTGGTCTGTTGTAAAAAAACCGTTGATGGACAACGGTGTATTGGATGCAAGTCAGATCGGTACCATGGGTATGATCTTCTTCTTCACCTATGCGATCGGTAAATTCTTAAACAGCTTCATCGCTGACAGATGTAACATTAAGAAATTCTTACCGTTCGGTCTTTTCATGGCATCTCTCTTGACGATCGTCATGGGCTTCCACCCCGGCTTCTCGGCAATGTGTGTTCTCTGGGGTCTTATCGGTTGGTTCCAATCGTATGGTGCAGGTCCTTGTATCGTATCGCTCAACCAGTGGTTCGCCGGTAAAGAACGTGCTACGTTCTACGGTATTTGGTTTACAAGCCATAACCTCGGTGCAGGTGTTACATATCTCGTAACGGCAGCTCTCGTTATGAAATATAGCTGGACTGCAGGTTTCTTCGTACCGGGTGCTATCTGCCTTGTGGCATCGATCCTTATGTACAAATTCATGTCTGACCGTCCGCAAGTATATGGTCTTCCGACTCCGTTTGCAATGGCAGGCGAGCCTGATCCGACGAAAACGACATCTGACAGAACGGTTTGGCAGCTTCAGCTCGAAGTTATCAAAAACCCGGCAGTCTGGATCCTCGGTCTCTCGAGTGCTTGTTGCTACATCACTCGTTACGCAGTAGAAAGCTGGGGCATCATCTTCCTCACGGAAGCAAAAGCTTACACGATCCTCGGCGCAAGCGGTATCTTAACGATCATGCAGGTCGCAGGCATCTTCGGTGCATTCAGTTGCGGTCTCGTTGCAGACAAGTTCTTCAACCATCGCCTCAATGTTCCGTGCCTTATCTTCGGTGTTCTCTATGCAGCAGCTACGGCTCTCTTTGTATGGGCACCACCGGCATGGTCCAGCTGGGCAGATCCACTCTCGATGTGCGTATACGGCTTCACAATGGGTGCTCTCGTATGTTACCTCGGCGGTCTGATGGCAGTTACGGTATGTCCGAAACGTGCAACAGGCGCAGCAATGGGTATGATCGGTCTCTTCAGCTATGCAGGTGCATCGCTCCAAGAAAAAATCAGTGGTCACTTCATCAATGCCAGCAAATGGGTTGACGCAGCAGGCGTAACGCATTACAACTTCGGCGAAGCAACGTACTTCTGGGTAGGCGCGGCAGTCGTATCCTTCATCCTTGCAACATTCGTATGGAATGTAAAAGCGAAAGAATAGTCGCTAACTAATATAAAAGGGAGATTCGCATGAACGAAACTGAAATCAAACGCTTGTGTGAAGTCAAATGTTTCCTTCTCGATATGGACGGTACCATCTATTTCGGCAACCGCCTGTTCGACGGAACGATCGACTTCCTCAACTACTTAAAAGATACGGGAAGAAACTTCTTGTTCCTCACGAACAACTCTTCCAAAGACAGCAACCACTATGTTGCAAAACTCAAACGTCTCGGCATCGAAGTAACAAACGATGATGTATTGACATCGGGCGAAGCTACTGTAAGCTACCTTGATGCACAAAAACCGGGCGCAAGAGTATATCTTCTCGGCACGCCGGAACTCGAAAGCGAGTTCAAAGCTTGGGGCTTTACCTTGACGGATGAAAATCCCGATTATGTAGTACTCGGCTTCGATATGACGCTCACGTACCAAAAACTCGTTACGGCTTGTAACCTCATTCGTGCAGGTGTTCCGTACATCGCAACGCATCCGGACTTCAACTGCCCGGTAGAAAACGGTTACATCCCCGATGCAGGTTCGATGATCGAACTCATCGCAGCATCGACGGGCAAACGTCCGAAAGTCATCGGCAAACCGAACAAAGAAATCATCGAAAGCGCGTTCCGCAAACGCAAATACGAGAAAAACGAATATGCCATGGTCGGTGACCGTCTTTACACAGACGTAGCAACGGGCAACAACGCAGGCATCTGCTCGATTCTCGTACTTTCGGGCGAAGCGACAGTAGAAGATGTTGAACAATCGGAAGTAAAACCGATGTTCATGCTCAAGGATGTTTCTGAGATCCTTGCTTGTTTGAAAAAAGGAGACCAGAAGTAAGAATCAATAACTGCACTTATTGAATTTCTTCTTTTAATCTCTTTTGATAGGCTCCAAGAAATGGGGCCATAAAATAAAAATTTTAATTTAGGGGGATTTACAATGATTAAACGTGCTTGTTTAGGTGCTCTCATCGGTCTGACTTTAGCTTCGGCTACCGCATTTGCTGCACAACCTTCCTACGCTGATATGTTGCCAAAGTATAACTATACTTTGATCGACTCTCATCAGGTAGACGGTCGTCAGGGTATTGCTTGCGACGGCAAATACTACTATGTATCCGGCAGCAAATCCTTGGCTAAATACGACAAAAACTGGAACCTCATCAAAATCGACAAAGATCCGTTCAGAACGTATGAAATTTCCGCTAACCACTTCGGCGATATCGACGTTTACAACGGCGAAATCTTCTGCGGCGCTGAATACTTCATGGA
>JAFSAX010000228.1 GCA_017442105.1 Selenomonadales bacterium
GTATGGAGCTTACAGGGCATCATTTGGGAGCGGTGGATACGTGATAAGAAGTGTATAACGATGATAAGCTGCCGTCCGAATTTTGGGGAACTGATGATTTATAGCGAGGCGACATGTATAGTGCGATTTCGATTTGGCGATATTATAAAAGAGTTTGCCAAAGGATATTTGAAAAGCAAAAGGAGGAAGGTCGCATGAAAGAACATTCTATTGAGGAATTGGTTAGAACATCGCTTAACAGCATCAAGGAGATGGTAGATGTTAATACGGTTATCGGTGATGCGGTGGAATCGACAGATGGGACTGTTATTATTCCGATATCACGTGTTTCGTTCGGGTTTGCTGCGGGCGGTGCCGGATGTGACGGTGAAACTATGGAAGGGAAACAAGGTTTTGGCGGAGGGAGTGGCGCGGGGGTCAGCGTGAAGCCTGTCGGTTTTCTCGTGTGTTCACCCGAACATGGGATTCGGTTTATGAATGTGTCTGCGAATCGTACTTACGAGCGATTGTTGGATATTATTCCGTTGGCGATGGATAAGATCGCAGAGATATTTCCGCAAGATATGATGAAACAGAGACGAAAAGAAGAACCGTTTCAGGTATATGAGATGAATACAGAAACAGAATCCGATTAGATAAAGAAGGGCTTTGCTTAGGCAAGGCTCTTTTTATGTCTAATCAATATTATGATTCCATATATTTTTTACGAGGTGAGAGGATGTGATCAATGGAGTATGGCTGTTCTTATTGGCAGGAGGAATCATATGGGGACTTATCACTGGAAATGGGACGGTCGTAATGCAAAGTGCTCTCGGTGGTGCAGAAACGGCAGTAACTCTTTCGATAAAGTTGGTTGGTGTAATGTGTTTGTGGCTCGGTATGTTGAAAATAGCGGAAAAGGCAGGCGTTCTTCGTATATTTGCGCGGATTGTTCGACCATTGACACGTTGGCTGTTTCCTTCTGTTCCGACAGACCATCCTGCGATGGGAGCTGTTGTGATGACGATTACTGCAAATATGCTTGGTATGGGTAATGCCGCGACTCCGTTCGGCATGAAGGCAATGGAGGAATTGCAGTTGCTTAACAGGGGAGATAAACAGAGGGCTACGCCTGCGATGTGTACATTTTTAGCACTTTGTGCGGCCGGTTTTAATTTGGTTCCTGCGACGATCATTGCGCTCCGTTCGGCATCAGGCTCTGCTGTTCCGGGAGCAACGATCGGGACAACGATTCTGGTAAGCCTGCTGGCTACGATCAGCGTGATCGTGATAGATCGTATCTGTCGTAAGGCATTTTCAAGTGAGGATAGATAACGATGGCAGAGATATGTCAACTGCTTGCGGATTGGATGATACTGCTTGTTCTGTCAGTCATTCCGATCGTTGGATGGATTCGCGGTGTACGTGTATATGAAGCATTTGTTGAAGGAGCATCGGAGGGCTTTGCGATCGCGATTCGTTTGATGCCGTTTTTAATTGCGATGTTGGTTGCTGTTAATGTATTTCGAGCATCAGGAGCAATGGATATCGTCATAATGTATCTTGAACCTTGTTTGGCAATGTTTCATATTCCGCCCGATCTGGTGCCGCTTGCACTTCTTCGTCCTTTTTCGGGGACTGCTTCTCTTGGGGTAACGACCGATATTCTATCGCGATACGGTGCGGATTCCCTTTTAGGGTTGATGGCATCGACTGCGATGGGGAGTACCGATACAACGTTTTATATTTTGAGTGTTTATTTTGGTGCGATCGGGATAACACGTGCGCGATATGCACCGTTCGTTGGTGTATGTGGAGATATCATTGGTTTTTTGCTTTCTGTGTGGGTCTGCCGCATCGTCTTTGGATGACCTATCATTGTGGCAATTTCGCGTATCAGGAATAGACTACAATATGATTCCTGATACGTGAGGAGGAATATGATGGTAAAGATTGCGGTTGTCGGAGGCGGTTGGTCGGGGTGTGCAGCAGCTCTTGCAGCGGCAAAGGCAGGTGCAGAGGTAATACTCTTTGAACGTACGGATATGCTTTTGGGAACGGGATTGGTCGGTGGTATCTTTCGCAATAACGGGCGATATACGGCGGCTGAAGAGGCGATCGCTCTTGGGGCAAATGAGCTGTTTGAATTGATGGATACTTATAGTAGACATAAGGAAGTCGATTTTCCCGGACATAATCATGCTTCACTTTATGATGTAACACGAATCGAGGATGGGGCGCGTACACTTCTTGCTCGACATGGTGTTACGGTCAAGTTGAAGTCTCGCATACGAGATATCGAAAAATACGGTGGCAGGATACGCGCTATTATTGGTGATGATGGCGTGATATACCCGTGTGATGCATATGTTGATGCAAGTGGAACGGCAGGTCCGATGGGGAATTGTTTGCGGTATGGCAATGGTTGTGCGATGTGTATCATGCGTTGTCCTTCGTTTGGGCCGCGCGTCAGTATGGCAGAGCGCGCGCATGTTGCCGAGAGAAACAGTGAGAAAGCGGATGGCTCTTTTGGTGCGATGAGTGGATCGTGTAAGATAAAAAAAGAAAGCTTATCGACTGCTGTTCGTGAGAAGCTGGAGCGTGATGGTGTCTTGGTGATCCCTTTGCCTGTGAAGGTACGGCAACAAGCCAAATTAGGCAAAAAGGCTTGCAGTCAGTATGCGCTGGATGCGTTTGCTGACAATCTGATTGTGCTTGATACAGGGCATGCGAAGATCATGACGCCGTATATGGATATGGAGCTTCTGCATCAGGTGGAAGGCTTTGAAAAGGCACGCTATGAAGATCCGTATGCGGGCGGATTCGGTAATTCGATACGATATATCGGGATTGCTTCTTGCGGTGATGATATGCGCGCCGAGGGAGTACAGAACTTGTTCTGTGCAGGCGAAAAATCTGCTCCGATCGTTGGGCATACGGAAGCGATCATTACGGGAAGTCTGGCAGGGCATAATGCTGTGCGATGTGTGCTTGACATGACATATCTTGTTTTGCCTGCTACGCTGGCAGTCGGTGACTTTATTTCGTTTGCGCATCGTCGTATGGAAGAAGACGGCGGCATGAGAGTACGATATACTTTCTCCGGTTCCGTTTATTTTGAACGAATGAAGGAAAAAGGGCTGTATACAACTGATTCGTCTGCTATATACAGACGAGTGGAAGAGAGTGGTCTAAGCCAAATATTCGCGCGGTGCTTGGTATAGGAGGCAGAAGATGAGAATATTAAAAGAGCGTTGTATTGATGTGAATTCTCAGTATTGTCCGTGCATATTGGCCGAGATGAATCATTGTTTGATGTGCAGTCAACTGCAAGGAGAAGGAAATTGTACGTGTGAATGGAGCGGTACGTGTGTATTGTATGAAAAGCATTGGAACGGTAATCATACCGGATCGCAGAAACGCATCGAGGAAGTGACGACTTTTTCTTCAATCGAATCGGTTGGTAATAAGACGGTCGTCGCAACGTTTGCTGTGTCGGAAAAGTTGGCGCAGATGTTGAATAAGGTAGGATCGTTCGTATTCCTTCGGAGAAAAGATGATGAGCAGTTTTACCATTTTCCTGTTGGTGTGATGACAGCCGATCGTACGTCTATAACAGTAGCCATCGAAGCAATCGGAACGAAGTCAAAACGACTCTTATCGGATACATCTGCCAAGATCGTTGTGCGTGGGCCATACTATAACGGGATGTTCGGAGAGCCTTGGCTTACGACGATCAGAGGAGAACGTGTGCTTCTTGTTGCAGGCGGGATCGGGCAGGCTCCGCTCCTTCCTGTTGCGCGAGAA
>JAFSAX010000229.1 GCA_017442105.1 Selenomonadales bacterium
CCTGCCGTAGAAGCAGGCGAAAAACTGGGCTTCTTACCCGGCGATATGCAGGAGAAAGTCGACCCGTATCTGCGCCCGCTCTACGATGCGCTCGGTGACATCTTGGGACAGGAAACGTTCCAGAAATATCTTCTTCGCGGAACGATCGAAGTGGCACCGCTCGCGTATATGCGCGGACGCACGCTCGAAGATGCGTTTATCATTCTCGATGAGGCGCAGAATACGACACCGCAGCAGATGAAAATGTTTTTGACGCGATTCGGCTTCGGCTCGAAGATGGTCGTAACAGGCGACTTGACACAGACGGATCTTCTCCGAAATGTACCGTCGGGACTCAAACAGGCGCAGAAGATATTGGCAAGTGTGCCCGGGATCGCCTGCTTGACGCTCGATGAAAAAGACGTCATTCGCCATGAAGTCGTCAGCCGCATCATTCGTGCGTATGAATTATTTGAAGAACAGACAGAAGCTCGTTTGAAGGAAAAAGAGAACTCACAGTAGCAAGCAGATGGAGTTGAAACGAAGTGGATTTTTTGAAACGAGAGATCAAAAAACGTGTCTACCTCGAAAATGGGCAATACAATAAAGTATTTTTACGCCGCTCAAGCATGGTGGGAATGCTGTTTTTCATCTTGGTGATGGTCTTGGCATCGAATCTGTTCATCGGCAGTGTGTCGCTCGTGGAAGGCGAAGTCAGCGAAAGTGATATCGTTGCACCGCGAACGACAACATATATTGATGTCGAAAAGACAAAACAGCTGGAAGCGGAAGTCATTGCCAGCGTTGCAAATGTGTATGACATTGATGTGACCGTGACCAAGCGTACCGATGAAGCGATCAATGCCATCTTCGGTGCAATGGCATCGGATACGGTGAAATCGGCCGAGGGGGACAAGCGTGTCGAACTCGTGCAGAACGTAGCAGGTGAAAAGGTATCGCAGGATACGATAAGCGGTCTTTTGTCGCTCTCCGAAGAGTCGCGCAAAGTCGTACAAGACAGTAGTCTTATGATATTGCATCAATATTTCCAGCGCGGTATCCATGACAACGAAGTCGACTTGATGAAGCAAGGCGTTGCCAAAGAAGCCGAAAAGCTGTCGCTTACGGATGAACAAAGACGGCTGACGATCGCGCTTTCTAAGTCGTACCTCACAACGAACGTTATCTTAGATAAAGAAGCGACCGACCAGCGTGTAGAAACGGCAATCGCCAATATGGAACCGGTGCGCGGTATGGTACAAAAGGGTCAGATACTCGTGCGTCGCGGTGATGTCGTAACGGCAGAGCAGGTCAATTTGATGACAGAACTTGGACTGTACTCCGCGCCGATCGGACTCGTTTCGGTCAGTGGTGTCTGTGTGCTCGTCTGCGTCGTTATCTGGCTGGTACGAGCCTATCTTCGTAAATTCGATATTGCTGTCTATCGCGATGACAGACAGATATTCCTTATCATACTAGTCGTGACAGGGTCGCTGCTTCTCGGCAAGATGGCGCATTTTTACTCGCCATTTGCCGCCCCGATGGCGATCGGAACGCTCCTTTTATCTATCTTGATAGGACTTCGCGTCGGTCTGTGCGTGGGGACAGCACTTGCCTGCTTCTTCTGCGTAATGGCAGATTTCGATGTAGGCGTTCTTATCAGTGCTTTTTTGGGCAACTGCATTGCTGTTTACAGCATATCCCGACTGGCATACGGCAACAGCTTGACGCGGACGGGCGTTATGCTCGGTCTGTGCAATTTCTTGGTCGTCGGTGCGATCGGCGTTGCCAAGTCGATGGAGCTTGGAGAAGTATTCTACATCAGCTTCCTTGCGCTCGGCGGCGGTATCTTGTCGGCTGTCATCACGATCGGTATTTTGCCATATCTTGAAAATGCGTTTGAGGTCACGACGCCTGTGAAATTGATCCAGATAGGTCAGTCGAATCATCCGCTCTTGGAACGATTGCTCCTTGAAGCGCCGGGCACACACCATCACGCGCTCGTCGTTGCCAATATGGCAGAAGCGGCGGCTAATGAGATCGGTGCCGACCCGATACTTGTCCGTATCGGAGCGTATTATCACGATGTCGGCAAGCTGTATCGGCCTGCCTTTTTTGTAGAAAATCAATTCGGCGGAGAAAATCCGCACGATCAGATATCGCCGTATCTAAGCGCGCGTATCCTTACGGCGCATGCTCGCGACGGTGTGGCACTCTGCCGTGAATACAACATTCCGCAGGTCGTCATTGATATCGTACAGCAGCATCACGGAACGACGATCGCAGGGTATTTTTATCACAAAGCGAAAACGGAAGCAGAAGCAGAGGGGCTTGAAGTAAGCGAAGACGATTTCCGCTACGATGGGCCGAAACCGCAGACGAAAGAAGCGGCACTCGTTATGCTTGCCGACTCGTGCGAAGCGGCGGTGCGTTCGCTAGGTAAACCGAGCGGCGACCAGATCGAGGCGATGGTGCGCAAGATCATCAAAGGACGCTTGCAGGAAGGTCAGCTCGATGAATGTAACGTAACGCTCAAAGACCTCAGTACGATCGGTGATGTATTCATTCGATTGTTGTCGAGTATGTTCCATACGCGAATCAAATATCCCGAAACGAAAGAACTGGAAGGTGACTACCATGCAAATAGAGATCAGCAACCAACAAGAAAAAATGACGGTGACGCAGGCGATAGAAGATAGAATTATCGAAGTGCTTGAAGAAACGGCGCGCGTCCATGAAGTGGACGACCTTGCCGAAGTCAGCTTGATGTTTACCGATGATGAAACGATACACGAGATGAATCGCGAGTATCGCGGTATCGACCGCCCGACAGACGTATTGTCGTTCGCGCTCGAAGAAGGCGAAGAGGAGGAGATATACGGTGGTCCCGAAGAAAACCTCTTGGGTGATATCATCATCTCGGTAGAAACGGCGACTCGTCAGGCGGAAGAATACGGTCATAGCGTTGAACGCGAGATGGCATTCTTGGCTCTGCACGGTATGCTTCATTTGCTTGGTTATGACCATATGGAAGAAGAAGAAAGAAAAGAGATGCGCGCGCAGGAAGAAGCGATACTGGCTTCGCTCGGCATCACGAGAGAATAAGATGCGTATTATGCAGTCGTTTCGCTATGCTGCGCGAGGCATCATAACGGCGTATCGCGAAGAACGGCAGATGAAAGTGCATACAGCCGCGGCGGTGATGGCTGTTGTGTGCGGCATCGTAGCTGACTTGTCGCGGGCGGAGTGGGCGATCCTTGCGCTCACGATCGCTATGGTCATCACGCTCGAACTCGTCAATACAGCTGTCGAACGCGTCGTCGATATGGTGACGGAAGACTATCATCCGCTTGCCGAAAAAGCGAAGGATATTGCCGCAGGTGCCGTTTTGGCAGGCGCGATCACATCTGTTATCGTCGGCATTTGCTTGTTTGGCACGCGCGTGATAGAATGGATGGGAGGCTTTTTATGGATACGTTGATGGACATGGCAAGACAAGCACGCGTCAATGCCTATATACCATATTCAAAATTTGCCGTCGGCGCGGCACTTCTCGCCAAAAGCGGACGAATCTACACGGGCGCGAATATCGAGAATGCCTCGTACGGACTGACGATCTGTGCCGAACGCACAGCCATCGTTAAGGCGGTATCGGAAGGGGAACGCGAATTTGAAGCGATCGCCATTGCCGCCGATACAAAAGAGCCCGTACTGCCGTGCGGAGCGTGTCTGCAAGTCATGGCGGAGTTTCACATCGATAGAGTGATCCTCGGCAATCTGACAGAAGAAAAAGAAGTCTTGTTATCGGACTTATTGCCGCATAACTTTACCTTGTAAATATATGAAGAGGAGCGAACAAAAGATTGGAAACAGGATATAAATCGGGCTTTGTTGCCGTTATCGGCCGCCCAAACGTCGGTAAGTCGACGCTTATCAACAGCTTGATCGGACAAAAAGTACTTATCATGTCGGACAAACCGCAGACGACACGCAATCGCATTCTCTGCGTGCTGTCGCTCGACGATGCACAGATTCTCTTCCTTGATACGCCGGGTATCCACAAACCGCGTCACAAACTGGGCGAGTATATGGTCAACGCGGCGAAAAATACGCTCAAAGAAGTAGACCTCATTCTTTTCGTCGTCGATGCGAATGAAAAGATGGGTGCAGGTGAAGAATACATTCTCGAATATCTGCGCGAGACGAAAACGCCTGTTTTCCTCGTAGTCAACAAGATCGATACACTTGACAAAAAAGCACTCCTTCCGATCATTGCGAACTATCAGAAGGAATATGACTTCGCGGCAACGGTGCCTATCTCGGCACTCGAACATACGAACCTCACGTCGCTTACCGACGAGATCAAAAACCACC
>JAFSAX010000230.1 GCA_017442105.1 Selenomonadales bacterium
ATCACCTCCGAAGCGATCCAAGCCTTCCTGGCTGACGATAATCACGTCGATCTCTCCGATTATGACTTTGGTTTCGTGTCACTCGCCATCACCAGACCCGACACGCTGATCGCACCTGCCTTCAAAAGAAGCGCAGCACAGATCTCCATCGTCGCACCCGTCGTATAGATATCATCTACGAGAAGCACGCGTTTTCCGCGCACAGCCGCTTCATCCGCAATGCAAAAGGCACCCGTCAGATTCGCCTTGCGTTCGCGTTTCGACAACTTCCATTGCGCTTCGGTATCACGCACACGCATCAGTACATCAGCGCGCCAGACAAATCCGCTTGACCGCGCCCAATCTTCGAACAGCACCTCCGTCTGATTAAATCCGCGCACGCGCCGTTTCGCCTCGCTGATCGGCACAGGCACAACCTGATCGACATCGCCGACCAACGCTTGCGCAGGCATCCGCCCAAGAAGCGACGACAGACAGAGTGCATCCTTTCGTTTGCCGCGAAACTTCATATCGCGAAGGACGACCTTCACACCACCGCGATAATGCGTCAGTGCCACCAAACGCGACAACGGGCTTGACTTCGCAAGCGAAACTTCGCGCATCGCCCATACCTCAGACGCACATCGCTCGCACCACATTCCGCGTGCACCTACCTCCGCACCGCACGACGGACAGCGTGCAGGCCAGATAAGCCCGACCAGAGCTTCCAACCAATCCTTCATCACTCAAGCACCACCGTATCATTCAGCCGTTCTGCCAGAAGCGTATACCGTTTTCGCATCCTATCATTCTCTACCGCCGTACAAAGAGCCGCCTTCGTACCCAAGAGGATGACCTGCCGTTTCGCACGCGTCACCGCCGTATAGAGAAGATTACGCTGGAGCATCACATGATGACCTGCCGTAAGCGGCAATATCACGATCGGATACTCGCTCCCCTGGCTCTTATGCACACTCATCGCATACGCCAATGCCAGCTCATCAAGCTCCTTGCGCTCATATGTCACATCGAGATCGGGATACGACACCCACATCTTACCGTCTACGATACGCGCCACGAACCCGATATCTCCGTTAAAAACATTCTTCTGATAATTATTTTTCATCTGCATGACCTTATCGCCCTCACGGAACACACACCGCGGTGATGCCATCTCCGCTTTCGCTTCAGACGGCGCATTGAGTGCTTCCTGCAAAAGACGATTCAGATTCTCCACACCACACTCCAACCGATGCATCGGCGACAGCACCTGCACATCACGCAGAACATCGACACCCTCCGAGGGAAGCTCACGTATGCACAGATTCACGATACGTTCCGCCACCATGCGCGCATCGGCATACTCCAAAAAGCAAAAATCATCACACGAATCGACATCGGGCATCATACCGCGATTGATACGATGCGCATTCATCACGATACGGCTCTCGCCCGCCTGGCGAAATACATCCGTCAACCGCACCGTCGGAACAGCCCCTGATCGAATCACATCACGAAGCACCGACCCCGGCCCAACCGCAGGAAGCTGATCGACATCACCTGCCAGAATCACGCGGCACCCCGACGGCACTGCCTTGAGGAGCGCATACATCAGACCGATATCCATCATCGACACCTCATCGACGATCACCGCATCAGCCTCAAGCGGCTCCTCCTCATTGCGCTCGAACATCGCACCGAACTCATCCGTCCCCATCGACTCCAGCATACGATGCACCGTACTAGCCTCGCGCCCCGTCGCCTCACTGAGCCGCTTCGCCGCGCGCCCCGTCGGCGCAGACAACAGAATCTGAAACCCTTCCGCTTCCAGCATCGCCAAGATACCGCGAATGACAGTCGTCTTCCCTGTACCCGGACCACCCGTCAATACTAAGACACCATTCGCTAAAGACGACGTCAAAGCCTCACGCTGGCTCTTCGACAGCACCAGACCAGACTCCGCTTCCCACGCAAGCGCACGCTCCTCCGCGCCCGATATATCGACGCGACGCGCCTTATCCTTCAGATACAAAAGTCGCTCAGCCGCGCCCTTCTCCGCCCGATACATCATCCGCGGATAGATAAGCGTCATCCCCTCGAACGACTCCACAAAGAGCTCGCCCGCCGACTTCAAGCGACGGATCTCGCCCGCCACCTCCTGTCGATCAGCAGAGAGGAGCCGCGCTGTTTCCTGCACAAGCATCTCCTCAGGCACACAACAATGTCCCGCCTGCATGATCTGAAGTAGCGCATAATCCACACCCGCCTTGATACGCGACGCATCATTGTATCCCACACCGAGCGACATCGCCACCGTATCTGCCGTGCGGAACCCAATACCGCGCACCTCCTCCGCCAAACGATACGGAGATTCCTTGATAAAATCGATCGCGAACGAACCGTACTGCGCAAAAATACGCGCCGCATACGCACCACTCACACCATGCTCCTCCAAGAACAGCATCAAATCACGCATCTCCGACTGCTCCACATACGACGAATGGATCTCATTCATCTTCTTTTTCCCAATACCGTGCACCTCGCGAAGTCGCTCAGGCTCACACTCCATCACACGAAGCACATCAGGGCCGAAATGATCCACCAGCCTTTCCGCCATGAGTGGACCTACACCTTTTACAACGCCCGACGACAAAAAACGAATCAAACTGCGACGACCCGTCGGTGCCATACGACGAACAGACTGCGCCCGAAACTGCGCCCCAAACCGCGGATGCTCCGTCCAGCCGCCCGTCAATTCCACCTGCTCCCCAACGAGCGGCGCACCGAACGAACCGACCACCGACATCATAGAACCACTCTCCGCCTTCACACGAAACACAGCAAACGAACCATCATCACTCTCGAACACGATCCCCTCGACCGTGCCCACAATCGTTTCAGTCATCATACGTCATACTCCCACAGCAATAATCTATCTTAACAATATTCGCCCCCATAAGGCATGAAACCCTCTTTTCTCCCAACCAAAAACAGCAAAACACTTGCAAAAATCGCCCCATCTGCTATCATATAACAATATAATGAAACGAAAAGAGGTCATCACCATGTACAGCTTCGCACCACGCGGTGTATGCTCCAAACGCATCACCTTCGATATCCAAGACAACAAACTCACCCACCTCCAATTCCTCGGCGGATGCCCCGGCAACCTCGCCGCCATCAGCGCACTCACCAAAGACATGGACATCGACACCATCATCGAGCGCGTCAAAGGCATCACCTGCGGCGGCAAACCCACCTCCTGCTGCGACCAACTCGCCCAAGCACTCATCGCCTACAAAGAACAATTTGCCAACAAATAAAACCTGCAAACACGATGCAGACACAGCCATCACCGACAGCCGACAGTCTACTCGCATCACTTGTATGACAGCCGACAGTCAAACAGTATTTCTATCCATGCAGCCTGTATATCACAGCCACCTATACCACTTTATATCGTAATTGAAAAAATTTCTCATTTTCTTATTGAGAATCACTTGCAATTACTTCAAAGAACGGTTATAATGATACCTGTTGATATTTTTAGAATGATTCTCATTCTTTTTATTGTCGTTTTACCGTTCACAGACAAGACTGCAAGGAAACACGGACACTTGTACCTCCTTATTTGATGAACGCAAACGACATCATCTAAGGAGGTATCTTTATTATGAACAAAAAATTAACAGCATTTATTACAACAGCACTCATGATCGGCGCAACGAGCGTATCGCTTGCCAATCCGTTCGCTGACGTACCGACAGACCACTGGGCATACGATGCCATCGACCAGCTTGCCGCAGACGGCATCATCGAAGGCTATAACGACAGCACATATGGCGGTGACAAAGCCATCACTCGTTACGAAATGGCTCAAGTCGTCGCTCGCGCAATGGCTAACTGCGATGGCGCTGACGCAGCTGACAAAGCTACGATCGACAAACTCGCTGCTGAATTCTCGGCCGAACTCGATTCCCTCGGCGTACGTGTCGATGCCCTCGAAAAGAAAGTCAACGGACTGAAAGACGTTGAATTCAGTGGTTACTACATGATGACCTACGGCCACGAAAAAGGCGCAGGCAGCTCCTTCGGCCACGAAGCAATGCTCAACCTCGATGCCAACGTTGCCGATAACCTCGATGCACATGTAGGTTTCATGGTCATGAGCGAAGATCTCGGCGAAGCAGCTGAAACCTACAACAACCTCGAAGTAGCCAACATCACTTGGGACAGAGGCAAACACCTCTGGACGGCAGGTCGCTACGCACAAGAACTCGGTACGACAGGCTACCTCATGAGTACTGACGGAAGCCTCGACGGTCTACGCTACGACTATACGCACGGCAACCTTACCGCAACGGCTGCTTATGCTGACCTCGGCGTATTTGAAGCAGGCCTCGAACGTACCTACTACGGTACGATCGGCTACGCACCATGCGACCACTTCAACGCAAACCTCACTTACCTCGCCGCTGACGATAATGACACCGCAGATGATCAGCTCTTCGGTATCGGTGCATCGTTCGGCATCGCCAAAAACCTCACTCTCGCAGGTGACTACTGGAAAAACGACGAAACAAAAGCTGACGGCCAAGTCATCAAACTCACCTACGGCAACCTTGATGAATCCGTCAAAGGCACTTACAGCCTCGGCGTAGAATACAACAAATGGGAAGCAGGCGTACTCCCCGGCATTGACGACATGACAGGCGCAGACTTCGCACTCGATGATCGCGAATTCTTCGCATTCATCGGCGAATACACCCTCGCTGAAAACGTCCTCTTCCGCGCATACCACACCTTCAACACTGAAACTGCAAGCGGTGACAGTCTTGAAGACTTCACAGGCGCAGAAATCTCCTTCTCCTTCTGATAACAACCAACCCCACCTTGCATACATACAAAGAAAGACACCTCACGCGAGGTGTCTTCTCTTTTTATTATACGAGGTTTACTATGGTTCCTTCTGATGAGGGAGAGATGTTCCTCTGCAAGAATGCTATTGCCACATACATAGCTACTACCTTCTCTCCCTCCGTCACGGACGAGCCGTGCCACCTTCCTCGTCAGAAGGAGGCTGTGGGAATGTGCGCCTCACTATGTGGCTCTCTCTGATGAGGGAGCTGTCGGCGAAGCTGACTGAGGGAGAGATGTTCCTACAAGAAAGCTATTGCTACATACATAGCTACTACCTTCTCTCCCTCCGTCACGGACGAGCCATGCCACCTCCCTCGTCAGAGGGAGGCTGTGGGAATGT
>JAFSAX010000231.1 GCA_017442105.1 Selenomonadales bacterium
AAATAGACATAATAGGATCAAGGATAGCAATATCAGTGACATTCATAATGATTGCACCGATCAAAACAACGATCCAGCCGAGCATATCTTCCAGCATGTGCAGGTTGACGGCTTTTTGGTTCAAGGAATCTCCTTTGCGAGTGATGTATGCCGCCAAGAAGTTCAGTATGATACCTACAATGGCGAATAGGATCATGCCGTTGTAATCGATTGATATGGGGTAAAGAATGCGCTCGATTGCATTATAAATGATTATCACAGAACCGAATACGAGAATCCCCGATACGATTATACTGCCTAAGATTGAGTAGCGAGCATAACCATAGGTAAACATTTCATCAGGCTGCTGTTGGCTTTTACGCTCCAGAAAATAAGATATTCCAATGGCAATGGCATCTCCCAAGTCGTGCATCGCATCAGACATGATCGCGACACTTCCTGTAATGATTCCTCCCCAAAATTCAAAAATGGAGAAGGAAAGATTCAGTAAAAATGCAATGAAAATATTGTTCTTTGTTTTCATAAACGTACTCCTTGATTGATTTTTGGCAAATTTGATTGTACAATAAGTTTGCTACTGAACATATCGTTCAATAATAGTATGCTTTTAGAGAGCAGATAACGCAACATATGATTTGTTGTGATTGTACATTATGGAACAAAAAATAAATTTTGTATGGAGAAGAAAATGGATAGAAGACAAAGAAAGAGCAGAGAAGCGATATTTGCGGCATTTTCGAAATTATTGTCAAAGAAGGACTTTTCACAGATCACGGTAGGTGAGATCATAGAAGAAGCTGATGTGGGGAGAGCTACGTTTTATGCTCATTTTGCGACGAAGGACTATCTTTTGAAAGAGTTGTGCGAAGAATTGTTTTGTCATGTGTTTGATTGTATTCAAGAGCAGAAGCGTATTCATCGACATATTTTTGATTGTGATGCACCAAGTTCTATCTTTTTGCATTTATTTGAGCATTTCAGCAGAAATGATAATCATATTTTGAATTTGATTTCCGGTCCCAATCATGATCTGTTTTTGAAGTATTTTAAACCCGGACTGGTTAATTTGATCGAACACCAAATTGAAGCCGTTGAAATAAATAGAGGAGAAGAATTGCCTCGTGATTTTCTGGTGAATTATATTGCTGTAACGTTTATTGAAACGGTTCGCTGGTGGGTCGATCATAAAAAGCAGGAGTCGCCGGAGTTGATTACGAAATACTTTTTGCTTGCGATTCACGCAAAAAGCATTTCATTGAATGAAGAATAAACAGCTCAAGATATTGGCAGATGTTATATCACATAGAATCCGTTTTCTTAGCAATACTAAGCGTGGGAGGTGGATAACTATGATAGATATGATCGCGAACCGTTGGTGTAAAAAGAAGGAGTATGGTGCATCGTTCTGGGTGGTCCATATTCTCGGTAGTGCAGCTATTTTTCTGTGGGGGATGAGAACGGCGAGCAAGTCCTCGGTTTCGATCGCTATGTACCGTTTTCTTCGCATGATTTTGGCAAGATAAGTACGAATTTTAGAAGATACCGCAAAAACTGTCATGAATTATGGCAGTTTTTTTGTTAAATTCTTGTTAATTTCTTGTATTCTATGAGAAGTAATGATAAAATTTAAAATGATGATGCTGTTTGACTTGAGATATGGAGAGATGAAGGATTCAGCAGAGAAAATGAGTGAGGTGGCATAATTGTTTAATTTGAAACCGCGTGAGGACGAATTTTTCAAGCTGTTTGCAAAAAGTGCCGGCGTTGTACGTGAAGGCGCAGCATATTGTGAAGAAGTAGTTCTCCAATATGAAAAAATCGAAGAAATCAAGATGAAAATGTCTGAGCTTGAGCATCAGGCCGATGATGTCAATGATGCGATTTTGGACAAGCTGAATCAGACGTTCATTACGCCGATCGACCGTGAAGATATCTATGCATTGGCTTCCAAACTGGACGATGTTATGGATATGATGGACGGTACGGTTGAAAAAATGCACTTATATCATACGGGCAAACCGACTGATGGTGCGGTTGCTCTTGCAAGCCTTAATTTGAAATGTGCTGATGAGCTTTTGAGAGCGATCGAGCTTATGGGCAACATTAAGAAAAATCAAGAAGCGATCATGGAACATATTCGTCGTATCGTTATCATCGAAAGTGAAAGCGATTCGATCTATCGTAAAGAAGTCGGTGAGCTTTTCAATACTTGCACAGATCCGATCTACTTAATTAAATGGAAAGAAGTTCTGCAGCATTTGGAAGACACGGCTGATAAGTTCGAAGAAGTTGCTGACTTGATGCGCGGAGTGGTAATGAAGTATGCTTGATCTCGATATACTGATTATAATGGTCGTTGCCTGTGCGCTTGTCTTTGACTATGTCAATGGTTTCCATGATACGGCAAATGCGATCGCAACGTCGGTATCGACTCGTGCGTTGTCGCCGCGTGTTGCTATCTGGATGGCAGCAGGTCTGAACTTTTTGGGTGCTATGTACAGCACCGGGGTTGCTAAGACGATTGGGGCAGACCTCGTTAAGTCGGCAAGCCTTATCAATTCGGAGGTCATGATCGCCGCTCTTATGGGGGCTATCACGTGGAATCTTCTGACTTGGTATGTAGAGATGCCGAGCAGCTCGTCGCATGCACTTGTAGGCGGTGTTGTCGGTGCTGTTATCGTCAGCGTCGGTGTTGATGCACTGAAGATAGAAGGTATCATGAAGATCGTCATGGCACTTATCTGTTCGCCGGTCGTAGCGCTCGTAACGGGTTTCTTCGTTATGATCGCACTCTACTGGATCTTCGGCAGAATGGCACCGCGCAATGTCAACCATAGCTTTAAAAAAATGCAGATCGTATCTGCGGCTATGATGGCATTCTCGCATGGTTCGAATGATGCGCAGAAAGCGATGGGTATCATTACTCTCGCACTTCTCAGCTCGGGTTATATCGATGTATTCGAAGTTCCGTTCTGGGTCAAATTGTGTGCGGCAACTGCAATGGGTTGCGGTACGGCAGCCGGTGGTTGGAAGATCATCAAGACGATGGGCGGTAAGATATTCAAATTGGAGCCGATCAGCGGTTTTGCGGCTGACCTCAACTCCTCGCTCGTTATCTTCGGGGCGACGCTCCTCCATCTTCCTGTTAGTACGACGCACGTTGTATCGGGCTCTATCATGGGTGTCGGTACGGCAAAACGTGTTCGCGCGGTACGCTGGGGTGTAGCACGCTCGATGCTTATGGCATGGATATTCACGATTCCTTGCTCGGCACTCGTAAGCGGTATCTGCTACAAAGTAATTAAATTATTCTTGTAAGATGAAAGACAGCATTTCGGTGCTGTCTTTTTTTATGGTAATCAAGTTATCTTTATTTTCAATCTATTTAAAATATCGTATAATAAAAGAAAAAGAACAGGATAGGAGATAGAGTGATATGGCACAAAGAGATAATATTCTGATTCGATTCAGTCATGGTACGGCAATGCATTTCGCCAAAGGGACATCTCTTCTTGATATGAGTACTAATCATGCGGTCTGCGATCTGTATGCCGAGCCGATCGCAGGTGCGATCGTCGATAATATGGTGCGTGACTTACAGACGGAGATATATGAAGACAGCTTAGTGACGTTTTTCCCTGTCAATACGCCGCTTGGTATGGAAGCATATCGCCGCACGTTGACGTTCGTTCTTATTATGGCAGTCAGCGAGCTGTTTGGCGGTCGTGTGCAAGTCGAACATGCGCTCAGTAAAGGGCTGTTCTGTGAAATTAAGATAAAGGATATGGCACTTACGCGTCAGATGACGAAGCAGATTCGCGAGCGTATGAAGGAGATCATCGAGGAGGACAGAACGATCACACGCGGTGTGTATGACCGTCTGCACGTGATCGAAAAGGTAGAAGAAGCCCATGCGAATGATGAGCGTGCGCGTCTTTTGCGTCAGCTCGATCAGAGCAATGCGACGATCTATTCGCCTGTGGGAAATATCCCAAAAGAACAGCGTAAGGATACGGTCACGTTCTATCAATGCCAAGACCATCATGTATATCTTTACGGACCGATGCTTCCGCGTACGGGTCATCTGAAAAAATTCGATCTGATGCACTATGGATCGGGCGTTATTCTTCGTTATCCGATCGCCAGTCCGCGTGAGATGCTCCCGCCGTTCGTCAATCGTCCGAAACTGGCAGACGTCTTTGCCGAGTCTGAAGAATGGGCTGCTATTATGAAATGTCCGTACGTTGCCGATCTGAATCGTATGATAGAAGATGGCAGTTACGGTCAGATCATTCGCCTTGCCGAGGCACTCCATGAGAAGAAGATCGCGCAGATCGCCGATATGATATTAAAACGCGGCAGTGCGCTTCGTTTGGTCTTGATCGCAGGCCCGTCGTCGTCGGGTAAAACGACCTTTGCACAGCGGCTCAGTATCCAGCTTCGCGTGAACGGCATCAATCCTGTGTCGATCTCGGTCGATGACTATTTCCACAATCGTGACGAAACGCCGCTTGATGAGCAAGGCAATTATGACTTTGAATCGATCGATGCTGTCGATCTACCGCTCCTCAATGACCATTTAACGAAGCTTCTCGCAGGAGAAGAGGTAGAACTGCCATACTACAATTTTATGACGGGAAAACGTGAATATCGCGGTAAAACGCTCCGTCTTGCGCCTGATGAGGTGCTTGTCGTAGAAGGTATCCATGCACTTAACGAAAAGATGACGTATGCTATTGATCGTTCCTGTAAAATGAAGGTATATATCAGCGCGCTGACACAGCTCTCCATCGACCGACATAATCGTATTGCAACGACAGATGCGCGCCTCATTCGTCGTATGGTGCGTGACCATCAGTTCCGCGGTCGTGATGCGGTACACACGCTCAGAAGCTGGTATTCCGTGCGAAACGGGGAAGAGAAGAACATCTTCCCGTATCAAGAAGAAGCCGACGTCATGTTCAACTCGGCACTTCTCTATGAGCTGGCAGAGCTTAAAAAGCATGCGAAACCGCTTCTCAAAGCCATCGACCAAAACGTGCCCGAGTTCATCGAAGCACAGCGTCTTATCAACTTCCTCAACTGCTTCAAAGAACTGCCGAACGATAAGGATATTCCGCTTACTTCTATCTTGGGAGAATTCATCGGCAAATCGGGCTTCGGCGTAAACGAATAAGAAACTGCATAAAAAGATCGATCCTCCGTATGCCTGCGTGCATGCGGAGGATCTTTGCTTCAGCGTGCTATGGGTGTATCAGTGTTGCATATTGATATCTTGCTGTAACTCACCTATACTGATAGCAGAGATAGCATCTGTGCGTACGTGGCTGATTTATCAG
>JAFSAX010000232.1 GCA_017442105.1 Selenomonadales bacterium
ATTCTGTCTTTTATTTATAGAAATCATACAAGTATAACAGAAAATTATGAAATTTGTGCATTGAGTATAAAGAGAAAGATGAGGGAGTGGAGAAGTATGGAAAAACATTCATGTTGTTGCGGCGGCAATAAGGGAAATGAGTTTGAAAAACTCGATGCTATCTTGGAAAAGTATAGAGAAAGCAAGGGAACATTGATTCCGATTTTGCAGGAAGTACAGAATGTCTATGGCTATTTGTCCAAAGAAGTACTCATTCATATTGCACAAAAGACACAGATTCCGATCAGTCAGATCTATGGTGTTGCGACGTTCTATTCGCAGTTCCATTTGAATCCGCGTGGTAAACATATCATTCGCGTTTGTCAAGGTACAGCTTGTCACGTTCGCGGTGGTGCAAAAATATTGGCGGCACTTGAAGATCTCTTAGAGGTCAATGCAGGCGAAACGACGCGTGACTTGAACTTTACGCTTGAAACAGTTGCTTGCATCGGTGCTTGCGGTTTGGCACCTGTTATGATGGTCGATGAAGAACCGTACGGTCGTCTTACACCGGAAGCGCTTCCGGCAATTTTAGATCAGTATCGCTAATGATTCGGTAGGAGGAGGAGAACGATGAACGAAGCTAAAAGAGAAGTCCTGATTTGTGCAGGCGGTTGTATTTCTTCCGGTTCGAGCAAAATACAGGCAGCATTGCGCCGTGAATTGATCGATCGCGGACTTGATAGAGATATTCGTATTGTGGGAACAGGTTGTCATGGTTTCTGTGAAATGGGTCCGCTCGTTACGGTATATCCCGAAGGAGCATTTTATGTACGTGTACAGGAATCCGATGTCAAAGAGATCGTCGAAAAACACTTGATCGGCGGCGAAGTCGTAGAAAGACTCTTGTATCAAGATCCTGTTTCGAATGAACGTATCCTTCATTCGGAAGACATTGATTTTTATAAAAAACAGATGCGCTTCGTCTTGGCGAACTGTGGTCATATCGACGCGGAAGATATCAACGCATACCTTGAAGTCGGCGGTTATAAGGCGCTCGAAAAAGCACTTACCGAAATGTCGCCGGAAGATGTTATCGAAGAAGTGAAGGCGGCAGGCCTTCGCGGTCGTGGGGGCGGCGGCTTCCCGACGGGCCTTAAATGGGGCTTTGCACGTAAATCTCCGGGTGAGAAAAAATATGTTGTATGTAACGCCGACGAAGGTGACCCGGGTGCATTCATGGATCGCAGTATCTTAGAAGGTGACCCGCACAGACTGTTGGAAGGCATGGCGATCTGCGGTTATGCGATCGGTGCCGACGAAGGCTACATCTATGTCAGAGCAGAATATCCGCTCGCGATCAAACGTCTTAAGATCGCTATCAAACAAGCGATGGCTGAAGGCTATCTCGGCGAAAATATTTTTGATTCGGGCTTTAACTTTACGATCAAGATCAAAGAAGGTGCGGGCGCATTCGTATGCGGTGAAGAAACGGCTCTTCTTGCATCTATCGAAGGCAAGCGCGGTATGCCTCGTCCTCGTCCGCCGTTCCCGGCAGTATCGGGCCTTTGGGGTAAACCGACCAATATCAATAACGTAGAAACATTCGCTAATATCTACGATATCATTATTCGTGGTTCGGCTTGGTATGCAAGCATCGGTACTGAAAAGAGCAAAGGTACGAAAGTATTCGCGCTTACAGGTAAGATCAACAATACAGGTCTTGCAGAAGTGCCGATGGGTATTACGATGCGTGAGATCATCTTCGGCATCGGCGGCGGTATCCCGAACGGTAAGAAGTTCAAAGCCGTTCAGATTGGCGGTCCGTCGGGCGGATGCTTGCCAGAAGAGCTGCTTGATATGCCTGTTGACTACGATTCGTTGACGAAGATCGGTGCCATGGTCGGCTCGGGCGGTCTTGTTGTTATGGACGAAACGACTTGTATGGTCGATGTAGCACGTTTCTTCCTCAACTTCACGCAGTCGGAATCGTGCGGTAAATGTACGCCGTGCCGTGAAGGTACGAAACGTATGCTTGAGATATTGACTCGTATCACGCAAGGCAAAGGTGAAGAAGGCGACATCGAGCTTCTCGAAGATTTGTGCTATAAGATCAAAGACACGGCTCTGTGCGGTCTTGGACAGACGGCTCCGAACCCGATCTTGAGTACGATCAAATATTTCCGTCATGAATATGAAGCACATATTCGTGAAAAACGTTGTCCGGCAGGTTCGTGTACGCGCCTTATCGGATATCGCATCAATGATAACTGCAAAGGCTGCAGCCTTTGTAAGAAAGTATGTCCTGCTAATGCGATCATCGGCGATATCAAACAGAAACATACGATCGATGCAAGCGTCTGCTTGAAGTGCGGTGCTTGTATGGAAAAATG
>JAFSAX010000233.1 GCA_017442105.1 Selenomonadales bacterium
CATCAGTGGTACGACATATGCGCTGAATGGTTCTATCCAAGAAGTGGGTAATCAAATATTCTTCTGTGCGCCGAACAATGTTGAAGTGTCGATCGAAGCAATTCAAGACAAATTTGCTTCCGCGACTTTTATGCCGTGGGATAGAATGACGAAAGATGAGCAGTAATAACGATGAGTGATCGTGAGAAGATTCTTCGATATTATAAAAACAGCGGACAGGAAGATGTGGTAGCAAAACTTCTTGACCTTGCTGATGTTGCTGCTAAGACGCGCAAATATCGTGTAAGCGAGTTTCTTGATCCCGCAGGTTTTGCGGCGGCAGAAACGATCATTGCGCAATATGACAGCCTGAAGCTTGCCGAAGATGGCGGTTATGAGGGGGCAGAACGCAAGAAGGTCGCGTTTATCCATCGTGATTTTATGGGAACGGAAAGTTTCGATATTACGGCTGTTCGATTCAGTTGGGATAATCGTTATCATGAGTTGTCGCATCGCGATGTGCTCGGTTCTATCATGGGAAGCGGTATCAAACGTGATGTGATAGGCGATATTTTGATGCGGCGCGATCATTGTATCGTGGTGACTTCGCCTGTTATTGCGAATTATTTGTTGACATCGGTCGTTACGATCGGTGCGGCGCAGGTGTCTGCAAGTGAGATGGCTCTTGATGAGATCCCGCCGAGAGAGCAGAAGGTCAAGGAGATCCGTACGACTGTAGCGTCGATGCGTCTTGACGTTATTGCAGCGGCAGGCTTTGGCACGTCGCGCAGTAAGATGGCAAATGAGATCGATGTCGATAAAGTGAAAGTGAACTGGAAAGATGTCAAAAGCAGTTCACAAGCGATCAAAGAGGGCGATATTATTTCGCTTCGCGGTCGTGGTCGTGTAGAAGTGGCCGAGGTCATGGGGACGACGAAAAAAGGCAGAATCAATTTAGTGTTACGACGTTTTATTTAGAAGGAGGACACGCATGTTAACGCCATTGGATATTCATAACAAAGAATTTGGTCATAGTTTTCGCGGTTATAATGAAGGAGAAGTAGATGAGTTCTTGGACGAGATCGTCAAGCACTACGAAAATCTCTATCGTGAAAATGCAGAATTAAAAGATTCTCTTGAACGCATCGAAAGCAAATTGGAGCAGTATCAAAAGATGGAAGCGACGCTTCACAATACGCTTATCGTTGCGCAGGAAACGGCAGAAGAAGTAAAACTCAATGCGCGTAAAGAAGCTGACTTGATGCTCAAAGAAGCTGAGCTTCGCGGCCAGAAAGCGATCGAAGAAGCAAATAGAGATGTGCAGAAACTTCGTGAAGAGTTCGAACTGCTTCAAAAAGAGATGAATCTGTATCGTACACGTCTTCGCACGTTGATCGAAGGCCAGTTGACATTGGTCAACTCTCAGATGGGTGAATAATCTTATCTCTAATAAGAGAAAGATATTGACGCGATCGGTCTGTTTTTGTATAATAATCATATTGTAAATAAGTTTAACGCGATGATGAAGCAAGTAGTCTGTAACGAGTTGGCAGCGAATCGGGGATGGTGTAAGCCCGAGCAACAGAAGCAGATGAAGATCCCTTCTGAGCTGCTCGCTGAAATAACAGTAAGCGATGCCGAGTGACGCACGATATTACGTCTTAGAGTGACAAGTATATTGTCATTAGGGTGGTACCACGGGAACTTTGCCTCTCGTCCCTTATTGGGATGAGAGGTTTTTTATTTATGTTGGAGGTGCTTGAAAGTGGATTACAGCAAAACGCTGAACTTACCTGAAACAGATTTCCCCATGCGCGGCAACTTGCCGAAACGTGAACCGGAGATCATGGAATTTTGGAAAACGAATGATATTTACAACAAACGCCAGCAAAAAGCAGAAGGCAAAAAACAGTTCATTCTGCATGATGGCCCGCCGTATGCAAACGGTAAGATCCATCTCGGTCATGTTGTAAACAAAGTATTGAAAGATATGATCCTGAAATACAAATCGCTTCGCGGTTATCAGACACCGTATGTTCCGGGTTGGGATACGCACGGCATGCCGATCGAACATGCTGCTATCAAAAACTTGGGCCTTAACCGTCATGAACTTGATCCGCTCAAACTTCGTGAAGAGTGCAAAAACTATGCGCTCCAGTGGATCGACATTCAACGCGAAGACTTCAAACGTCTTGGTGTAAACGGTGATTGGGACAACCCGTACATCACACTCAAACATGCCTATGAAGCAAAACAGATTGAAGTATTCGGCGATATGGCGAAAAAAGGCCATATCTACAAAGGCTTGAAAACGGTATATTGGTGCCCGTCTTGCGAAACGGCTCTTGCTGAAGCTGAAATCGAATATGCTGAGAAAAAATCGCACACGATTTACGTTAAATTCGCAGCTGCCGATACGCAGGGCAAACTTCCTGAAGGTTTGACGAATGAAAACGTATTCGCTGTTATCTGGACGACGACGCCGTGGACGCTTCCTGCAAACGTGGCTATCGCTGTTCATCCGGAACTTGAATACAATTGGGTAAAAGTAGAAAATGAAGTATACTTGATCGCGAACGGTCTTCTTGAAGCAGTTGCCAAAGATGCAAAATGGGAATCGTATGAGATCGTTGGTTCGATCAAAGGTGAAGATGCGGCAGGCATGACGTTCACGCATCCGTTCATTGATCGTACATCTATCGTTGTAACGGCTGATTATGTTACGCTTGAACAAGGTACAGGTTGCGTACACACAGCTCCCGGCCATGGTCCTGATGACTTTGAAACGGGTCTTCGCAATGATCTTCCTGTACTCAGCCCTGTCAATGGTGCCGGTAAATTCACCGAAGAAGCAGGCGAATTCGCAGGTATGGATATTCATGATGCAGAAGTACCTATCATCAAACGCTTGGCAGCAAACGGTGCGCTTCTCTCGAAAGGCTCTGTTCGCCATCAGTATGCACATTGCTGGCGTTGTAAAAACCCTGTCATCTATCGTGCGACGGAACAGTGGTTCGCATCGGTTGACGGATTCCGTGAAGAAGCTCTCAAAGCAGTTGAAGATTCGCGTTGGATCCCGAGCTGGGGTGAAAATCGTATTCACAACATGATCGCAGATCGTCATGACTGGTGTATCTCCCGTCAGCGTGTATGGGGTGTACCGCTTCCGATCTTCTATTGCGAAAAATGTAATGAGCATATCATCAATGAAGAAACGATCGAAGTGATCAAAGAACTCTTTGCAAAAGAAGGCTCTGATGCGTGGTGGGCAAAATCGGCTGAAGAGATCCTGCCGACGGGTTTTGCTTGTCCGAAATGCGGTCATACGCATTTCCGTAAAGAAACAGATATCATGGACGTTTGGTTCGACAGTGGTTCGAGCCATGCGGCAGTTCTTGAACAGCGCGAAGAACTCAGCTGGCCGGCTGATCTCTATCTCGAAGGCAGCGATCAGCATCGCGGTTGGTTCCAGTCGTCGCTTCTTACTTCGGTAGCAACGCGCGGTCGTGCGCCGTATAATGCGGTATTGACGCATGGTTTCGTTGTTGACGGCGAAGGCAAAAAAATGTCGAAATCCGTCGGTAATGTAATCTTCCCGCAAGAGATCATCGAAAAATTCGGTGCAGATATCCTTCGTTTGTGGGTATCGTCGGCTGATTACCAAGCAGATATCCGTATCTCCAACGATATCATGAAACAGCTTTCCGAAGTATATCGTAAGATCCGCAACACATTCCGTTATATCCTCGGTAACCTCAATAACTTCAACCCTGAAACAGATATGGTATCGTACGATGAGTTGGAAGAGTTCGATAAATGGGCACTTCTCCGTCTTGCACAGGTACACGACAAAGTGACGACGGCATATGAAAACTACGAATTCCATGTGATGTATCATGCAGTTCATAACTATTGCACGGTCGATCTCAGCTCGATCTACCTCGATGTCTTGAAAGACCGCCTCTATACGTCGGGCGCAACGTCCGTATCGCGTCGTGCGGCACAGACGACGATGTATCACATCCTCAAAACACTCGTTGTATCGCTTTCGCCGATCCTTACGTTCTCGACGGAAGAAGTATGGAAACATATGCCGAAAACGGCTGATATGCCTGAAAGCGTACAGCTTGCTGACTGGCCTGTACTCAGTGAAGAATACAAAAATGAAGCACTCGACCAGAAATGGGAGCAGATTCTCAATCTTCGTGGTGAGATCACAAAAGCGCTTGAAATTGCACGTCGTGACAAAGTTATCGGTCACTCGCTCGATGCTGCCGTTACGATCTATGCAACAGGCGAAAACTATGCTCGTTTGGCAGAACTCGGGGAATTCTTACCGCGTCTGTTGATCGTGTCGCGCATTCAGTTAGTAGAAGGTATGGAAGCACCGGAAGGTGCATTCCGTTCGGAAGAAACTGAAATGGCAGTTCAGGTTGTTGCCGCAGAAGGCGAAAAATGTGAACGCTGCTGGATCTTCGATGAAACGGTCGGACAAGTCAGCGAACATCCTACGCTTTGCAAACGCTGCGCAGCAGTATTGGCGAACGAATAAAATAAGAGTGAAAAGAGTCGGGATAGTATCTCGACTTTTTTCATATTTTAATGCTAGAGGAGGGAGCCAATGAATCAAGAGAAGAACAAAGAACTCTTAACGCGGTGGGAACGAATTGCCGAGCGACTTGATGCATCGCGAATAGCAGACTATGTAGAGTTGATGAATAAACCACGCAAACTTATCTGGACAAGTTTTGTTGCAGGGATTGCGCGTGGCTTTGGTGCAGCTGTTGGGGCAACAGTCGTTTTTGCATTGGTATTAGAAGTGCTCAGACGATTGATCGTTGTCAATGTTCTCGGTATCGGTGATTTCATTGTGTCTATCTTAAAAGTGATCGAGGCAAAACAAGGCGGCTTTTGAAAAAAAGAAATATCTCTTATATATCGCGCTGTATCAATTCGTGGTATACTATAAGATATGAATAAAAAGACGGTGTACTCGTCGCATTGATAGAAAGGAAACCCTATGCGTTTGGGAATCTTAGTTGTTCTTATCGTTGTATTGGATCAGTTATCCAAATCGTATATACAAGCGAATATGAAGCTCGGAGAATCGATTCCGATCGTCCCTGATGTCTTTCATATCACATATATTTTGAATCCCGGAGCCGCATTCGGGCTCTTTGCCAATCAGACATTCTTTTTCATTGCGCTTGCGGTAGCGATGATGTTGGCAGTCATTTATTTTTATCCTGCGATCAAGAGGGAGTCTGCATGGATGAAGGTAGGTATCGGACTTCTTGTCGGTGGTGCGATTGGGAATCTGGTTGACCGTATTCAGATCGGAAAGGTCGTAGACTTTTTTGATTTTCGCATCTGGCCGATATTCAACGTTGCTGATATTGGTATTGTCTGTGGTGCTCTTATTATTATCGCTGCAGCTTTTTGGGAAAAGGATAAGAGTGAGGTGAACACACATGGATGAAAATGTTCTCTCATGGACGATCGAGGCAGAACAGGCAGGAGAGAGGATAGACCGTTTTTTGCAAGCAGAAAATCCCGACATGTCACGTGCCAAGATACAGAAATTGATTCAAGATGGTTTTGTCACAGTCAATCATTCTGTGGTAAAATCAAACTATAAGCTTCGAAATCGTGATGTCATCGAGTTCACCATTCCTGAGCCGACCGAGGTCAATATCGAAGCGGAGGATATCGCACTTGATATTCTCTACGAAGATTCCGATATGATCATTATCAACAAAGCGCGCGGCATGGTCGTTCATCCTGCGCCGGGGAATTATACGGGGACGCTTGTAAATGCGCTTCTCTATCATTGTGATGATCTGTCGGGAATCAATGGTGAACTTCGTCCCGGTATCGTTCATCGTCTTGATAAAGATACTTCGGGCGTTATGGTTGCCGCTAAGAATGATATATCACATCAATCACTTGCAATCCAGATCGGAGAAAAAACGGCGACACGTACGTATCTTACGATCGTACATGGGAATATGCGCGAAGATACAGGTACAGTCAATGCACCGATCGGGCGTCATCCGACTGACCGTAAGCAGATGGCTGTTGTCGAGAAAAACAGCAAACACGCTGTTACGCATTTCCGTGTATTGGAACGATTTGGTCAGTATACGTTCCTTGAATGTAAGCTTGAAACAGGACGGACACATCAGATACGTGTTCATATGGCGTATATCGGTCATCCTGTTGTTGCCGACCCTAAATACAGTCGCAGTAAAGTGCCTTTTGCCATCAAAGGACAAGCACTTCATTCGGCCGAGCTTCGATTGAAGCATCCTACAAGCGGTGAGGAAATGGTATTTACTGCGCCTATGCCGACCGATATGGAAAAAATTTTACATAAATTACGCTCACAGAAAGGATGAGGAAAATGGCTGTTGTCATTGATAAAAAAACAATTATGGATGCACAGGCGATCAAACGTGCATTAAAACGTATTGCACATGAGATCATCGAGAAAAACAAAGGAACCGAAAACCTTATTTTGATCGGTATCAGAAGCCGTGGTGTTCCGCTCAGCGAACGTATTGCGGAAGAGAT
Organism: Selenomonadales bacterium; assembly: GCA_017442105.1. Classification (NCBI taxonomy): domain Bacteria; kingdom Bacillati; phylum Bacillota; class Negativicutes; order Selenomonadales; species Selenomonadales bacterium. The sequence continues at coordinate 6,553 of JAFSAX010000233.1, forward strand.
CAAGGCTATTGAAGGTGTATCGGTACCTGTCGGTGTACTTGATATCACGCTCTATCGTGACGATCTGTCGCAGCTTGGTTATCAAGCTGTCGTCCACGAAACGGATATTCCGTTCGATATTTCGGGAAAAACGATCGTATTGATCGACGATGTTCTCTTTACGGGAAGAACGGTACGTGCCGCGCTCGATGCTGTGATCGACATGGGCAGACCGAAAATGATCCAGCTTGCTGTATTGGTAGATCGCGGTCATCGTGAACTTCCGATCCGCGCTGACTATATCGGTAAAAATGTTCCTACCTCCAGCAAGGAAACGATCGTTGTTAAAGTTGAGTCGATCGACAACGAAGAATGCGTATTGATTCAAGATATCCAGTAATATAACAGAACTATTATGAAACAGGAAATACCGATAATCAGGTGTTTCCTGTTTTTTATGACGAATATA
>JAFSAX010000234.1 GCA_017442105.1 Selenomonadales bacterium
GCGTGGCGACGAATATCATGGCGGCGGCATAGTCGCCTGCAGAGCGCTGTGTTTTGGCGAGCATGGCAAGTGCGACCATCGTCGGCATGGAGGAGAGGATACAGAGCGTGATGATCATATCCTCGGGGAGGTTCCACCAGCGAAGCAATTGACAGAAGAATATCGGGAACAGGCACATCTTGCAGAGGATACTGCCGTAGAATTCGATGCGCTGCACCGATGCGGATATCTTCAGCCCCGAGAAGAGCGCACCGAGATAGATGAGCGCGAGCGGTGTCGTGATAGAGCCGACTGTCATCAGCGCGCCATTTACAGGCTCGGGGATACGCACTTCGGCGAAGATGGCAACGAGTGCCAGCACGATGCCGACGGTAGACGGGTTGACCATCTTCATAAGGCGTGTTCGAAGAGGCGGTGCACCGCCTTCGATCGGTGTCGTCAGATTAACGCCGACCGTCCATTGGAGGAACTGGTCGATGATCGTAAACAGCCCCACGTAGAGCATACCGTGTTCGGGGAATACGGCGCAGATGATGGGGATGCCCATGAAGCCGATGTTGCCGAACATGACACAGGCGCGGTAGACGTTGCGCTCGTTGCCCGAGAGGCGAAATACGCGCGACAGGACGAATGCGAGCGTGGCAAGAAAGACATAGAGGCAAGCCGTCGCAGGCAGGATGGGAAGCGCGGAGAGAAACGTTTCTTTCGTTGCGCCGTTTATCGTATACATGAATATCATGATGGGAAGCGATATCTTGATGATGAACCGAGCGAGCATATCGAGGCTCTGCTCATGGAGGATATTCGTTTTGCGTGCGATGATACCGATCGTCGCGTAGACGAGGAAGATGATGATCTGCACCGATACAACAGAAAAATAACTCATATCAAAAAAAGATTCCTTTCGTAGGTGGTAGATGCAGTCGTGCGGCTGCCTTTTGCCCGTATTAGGAAGAAAGCGGGCGGGCATACTATGGCAAGAAATAGAAAGATGTGCGCGAGCCACACTATTCAGTATAATATTGCCAAGAAAAGGACGCAACCGAAAAATGATTTGCCAATAACTTCTTAACAAAATAAGTCAAATGTAGTATGATAATACTGATGACCTATGCGGTCAAATGCAAACGAAAGGAAGGGAGCTCGTATGGAACTGGCAAGAAGCAGAATACTTATCATTTCCGCCTCGATCGGGACAGGCCATACGAAGGCCGCGCAGGCGATCGCCATGCAGGTGCGTCGTCGGTATCCCGAAGCCGTCGTTGAAACAGTCGATTTTATGGCGGACGGCTATTACCTCAATCGTTTGATCAAAGAAAGCTATCTTCAGATGCTCCACTTAACGCCGAATATGTACGATGTGCTCTATCGCTGGACAAAATCGGCACGCAGATTTTCGATGCAGGGCATCATGGCACGTGCGATGAAACGGAATATGAAAGAGCTTCTCGATAAGCATCGTCCCGATATCGTCATCTGTACGCATCCGTTCCCGTGCTCGGCAGTCGCATATCTCAAAAAAACACAGTATCCGAACATCGTTTTGACAGGCGTTATCACCGACTTCGCCGTACATCAGATGTGGATATTCGATGAAGTCGACTTATATTTCATCGGCAGTGCCGATATGCTCATGGCGATGGTCGCCAAAGGTGTTTCGCGCAAGCGTGTTGCCGTAACAGGCATCCCCGTGCTCCCGTCGTTCAGCGAATATGACCGCGGTGAAGCGAAGGTCAAAGACGGCAGACAACTGCCCAACATTCTTATCATGGGCGGAGGGCTTGGTATGGGCGGTGTGCAGGAATCGCTCCACAGCTTAGAGCAGATCGCGCGTTCGCTCCGTATCGTCGTTATCGCAGGCCGCAACAAAAAACTGCGCCGCAAGCTGGAGAAATTCAGCCTTCGCTCGCATCACTCGATACGCATCTATGAATATACCGACCGTATCCCCGAACTGATGGCAAGCTCACAGCTTCTCATCACGAAGCCGGGCGCACTTACCATCTCGGAGGCACTCACGATGGAGCTTCCGATGATACTGTTCGACCCGATACCGGGACAAGAGATCGACAATGCACGATTCCTCGAAGGGAAAGGTGCCGCAGTCTGGGTCAAAGACGGCGAACATATCGCAGGCGAAGCACTCGCGCTCCTCACCGACAGCGAAAGACACGGTGCGATGCGTGCTCGTGCACGTGCGCTCCGCAAACCGTATGCTGCCGCACAGATCGTCAGATACTTGGAAGAATGGAATACCGAACAGCTCGAACAAAAAGTCGATGGCTGATAAAAGCAGGTGCTTTCGCGGCATCTGCTTTTTTGTTTGTGCGGTGGTGCATCGTGCGAAAAGCCGAGGCGTATAAAAAGAGCGCGCAGTAAAGACGAGCGCGTGCTTATGTCTATGTATTCTGCTAATGATTGCCACTATTCGCATCGCATAAAGACAAGCGCATCGGTGACAATAACGGTATGAACAGACTACTATTATACGGCGGTGTCGGCCTTCTCATCGAAGTATTCTGGACAGGCGCATACTCGATGATAGCAGGCGATGTAAGCCTTACTGCGACGACGTATCTGTGGATGCTCCCGATATACGGCTTCTTCGGCCTTGTGTCGGAAGGCGTACACGAGCGTATCCGCGCGCACCCTGTCCTCGTACGCGGTCTTGTCTGGACAGGATTTATCTTCGCTGTCGAGTATGTGTGCGGATACCTTCTGCGCAGTTATCTCGGCGTCTGTCCGTGGGATTACAGCTTTGCATCATACGATATCGACGGCTTGATACGGCTCGACTACGCGCCCGCGTGGTTTTTCTTGGGGCTTCTGTTCGAGCATCTGCACGACTACTTGACATCGCATACCGTACGGCAGAAAGAACGTCCTCGTTGGTGAGAGCGTTCTTTTTCGTATGGAAAGATGCGCGGGCGGGCAGACTAGATGAAAAGGAGGGTCTGCGATGAAAAAACTGCTCTTTTGTCTTGTCATAGTTTGCCTGATGCTTGCCGCAGGATGCGGAGAAGAGATAGCGCAGGGTGAGCCGGAGATCAGCGTTTACTTTCACGAAGAAGATACCGTTAAACCGATGAAGCTGGAACAGTATCTCGAAGGCGTCGTGGCGGGCGAGATGAAAAACGACTGGCCGCAGGAAGCACTCAAGGCGCAGGCTATCGTAGCGCGCACATACACGCTTGCCAAGATGGCGGAAGGAAAGCTCGCGGGGCATGGTGCCGATGCGTCGACCGATATCCGCGAGTTTCAGGCGTATCGGGCAGAAGCAGTGAACGACGCTGTCGAGCAGGCGGTGCAGATGACACGCGGACAGGTGATCGAGTACGAAGACGCGCCTGTCATGGCATGGTTCTGCGCTTCGGCGGGCGGTAAGACGGCGACTGCGGAAGAAGGGCTTGGTTATACGAAAGGTCCGCTTGCGTATATACAGTCTGTCTTGTCACCCGACGAAGATGCGCCTGCCGATGTACAAAAGTGGGAAGTCACCTTTACGCATGACGAGATGAAACGCGCCATGCAGTCGCTCGGACATGATGCGGAGAAAGTCAATTCTGTCATGATAACGAGCTACGGTCCGAGCGGCCGCGCGACGAAACTGCTCATCAACGGCAAGCTTGCTGTGAGTGCGCCCGAGCTTCGCATCGCACTCGATTCGACGAAGCTAAAATCAACGATGCTCGACGATATCACCGTCGATGCACGCGGAGCGCATTTTGCGGGACGCGGCTTTGGACACGGTGTCGGTATGTCGCAATGGGGCGCGCACCATATGGCAAACGCGGGCTCGTCTGCCGAGGATATCGTGAAACATTATTATCCGAATACGACCGTTACGAAGCGGTGGGAATGAATCACGCGCCCTTTGCATATCGTGTAGGGAAAGCAAAGGGGGAGTCAAGATGGCATCGGAAAAAAACACGACTTGGCAGCATCGGCTCGCGCTGACGGAGCGCGAAAATCTTTCGGTAGACGGTGTGCATAGTCTTGGAAGCTATGACGAGAAAGAGATCCGCATGGAAACGACGGACGGAATACTTGCCGTACAAGGTGAAGGCATGAACATCAAACAACTCGATCTCGAAGCAGGCAACGTCGTTGTAGAGGGATTTATACGCGCACTCGTCTATGATGAAAAAGAAACGCAGAGAAAAGGTCTGCTTACGCGCTTTCTGAAATAAGCACACGCGATATGGGATGGGAAGAACAAGGGACCATCTTTGCCGTATGCAGTCTTTTCGGTGTGCTCGTCGGGATCGGCGCGGACGGCTATCGTGCATGGCAGACGGCGATACGAAAAGACCGTAAGGTCGTCGCCGTGCTCGATTGTCTGCTCTGGTGCGTGCTCGCTGCATTTGTATGTGTGCTGATGGTCTTTTTGAACGGCGGTGATATGCGCTCGTACGTTTTTTTGGCACTCGTCGTCGGCTACCTCGTCTATCGGAGGCTCGTCGGTGACCGCATCATACGGCTGTGGCTGTGGTGTGCGTGTGCGGTGCAGACCGTCTGCCGCCGAGCATGGCGCATCCTCACTGTGCTCTGTGCGCCTCTTCGGTGGTGCATGCGCATCGCAGACAGTATGGTGCGGTGGCTTCTCGGACGGTTTGCTGTGATGCGAAAATCGCCTCCTGACGAGAAAAGCTGAAAAAACGTGCAGGAAAAAACCGATCTCTGTTGAACAGAAAGAAGGTAACAAGCATGATCGGTGGTGAAACAGCGTGCGCAAACAGAAAAAAGTCATAAAGAAGATCAAGATGCCCAAAGAAATACAAGAAAAATTGCAGGCAGCAAAAAAATCGGCCGGTGCATACTGGTTCCCGATCGCAGCCGTTCTCATTATCGGCTATATGCTGATCATGGTCGTTTCGCAGTCTATCACCATTTATACGGCAAACAGCGAACATGAAGAAGTGCTCAAGCGGATCGAAGAGGAAAAAGCTGTCCAGCAAAGGCTTCATGAAGAATGTGAACAGCTTCAGGACAGAGGTCATATCGAGCAGATCGCACGAGAAGAGCTCGGACTTGTCAAGGAAGGCGAGATCCCGTTCATTTCGCGATACAAAAAAACGAACTGATTTTCTTGACACTGTTTTAACGGCAAGCGTATAATAAGGATAAAATCTATGATACATATATCAAGGAGGAAATGGAAAACGTATGTCCATTGAAGTTGGCAGTGTAGTTGAAGGCGTTGTAACCGGAATTACCAATTTTGGAGCATTCGTCGAATTGGAGGGCGGCAAAGTCGGCCTCGTTCATATCTCGGAAGTAGCAGACGTTTACGTTCGCGATGTGAAAGATTTCTTGAAAGAACAAGACAAAGTAAAAGTAAAAGTATTGAGCGTGGATGAGCGCGGCAAGATCGGTCTTTCGATCAAAGCATTGAAACCGCCTGCTCCGCCGAAAGAAGCACCGGCACCGAGAAAAACGTTCAATAACGACCATAAACGTCAGAATCGTTTCAACAACGCACCTTCGTTCGAAGATCGTTTGAGCAAGTTCCTCAAAGACAGCGATGAACGATTGGCAGACCTGAAGAAAAATACGGATTCCAAACGTGGCGGCCGTGGCGGCGGCACGAGATGGAACGACTGATTCCATAAACATGAGAGAAGTCTACTCGGGTAGGCTTCTTTTTTTATGCGCAAAAAGGGAGAATACGGTGAAATGAACGTGCGGTGCGCGCAAGGACATATCTTCTGTCGCAAAAAAACGGGTTGGCGTTCCTCTATCGGACAAAAAAAGCAGCTTGGCTTTTTTACAATGAGAGAAAATAGCAGATGATGGAGGAATGGACGATGAAACGTAGGACAGAGGAGATGCCAATGAACGTTCGGGTCGAGCGATGGAGGCGGGTCGGTGCGCTGTGGACAGAATGGCTCGGTGCGGTGAGGACAAGGCGCAGGCGACTTTTTTTTATGGCGGTGTTCGGCGCGGTCGCTGTCTGTCTTGGTCGGATGTCGATCATCGGCGCGAGCATGCCGTTTGGATTAGCTTTTTTCGGTGCGGTGCTCGTCTTTTCTCCGCGCTTGTCGATCGGTGCGCTTGTCGGTATTACGATCGGTGCACTGTCAAGTCATTCGGCTTATGATGTGCTGATGCTTCTGATCTGTGCGTTTTTCGTCTGGCGCGGGTATATCGGCTGGGGCGTTCGCCGACCGTTCGTGCGGGTACCGCTCTTTTGTTTCGGAGCGCAGCTCGTTGTCGGTTGGGTACAAACGCTTGTTGTCGGGACGAGCCTTTATGCGTGCCTCTTGGTACTGATGTCTGCCGTGCTTACGATGTTGTCTGTGAGCTTGTTTCTCTGCGGGTTCCGCGTCTTTTTCCGCAAGGACAGTGCGGTGCTGTCTGTTCGGCAAGTGCAGGAGGGGTTCTTGGCGATGGCGGCGATGCTTGCGCTGGCGGTGGCGGGGATCGGCGATCTGATGTGGCTGTCGTACGGGGTGTGTATGGTCGCAGGCAGTATGCTGTCGCTCGTGCTCATCTCAGTGACGGAACTCGGTATCGCGCTCGCGTCGTGTATCGGGCTTGGGTTCGCCATCGGCATCGGGGACGGCAATGTGTCAAGGACGATGGCGGAATATGCGATGGCAGGTCTTGCGGGCTGTGCGCTGAAAGACTGCGGTAAGGTCGGTGTGGCGGGCGGATTCCTCGCAGGGCTTTGCGGGATGCTCGTCTGCTTCGACCCGTACGGTGGGCTGTGGTATATGATGGCAGAAGCCGCTGTCGGTGCCGGGCTGTTTTTGTTCATACCAAAACGATATTTGACAGAGCTTGGTGACTATCTGGCCGATGTGGCAGTCGTCGAGCGGGCGGAAGATAAGCTTAAAGAGGCGCGCGATAAGGTGACGGCGATGAAGACGTTGTTTGGCCATATGGCTTCTGTCTGGCAGGAGAAGGGCGGCAGACTGACGGAAGTCGATTGCGAGTCACAGACGGCATCGATCTTATCGGCCGTCGAAGAGGCGGCATGCAGTCGGTGCGACAAGCATAAAGCGTGCTGGGAGGACGATTTTTTTGCCGTGTCGCAGGAGGTGCTCAGCCTTGCCGACGGCGGAAGCGAGCCTTCGTTCGACAAGCGGTGCCCGTCAGCGAAGGAGATCGCTTCGTCTTTAGAGCGCACTATGCGCGAAGGGGAGAAGACGCGGTATTGGCGTGCGCAATGCGGACTGCAGCAGTCACTTCTCGCCGAACAGATGAGCTCTGTCGCTTTGATATTCGAGCAGATGGAAGAAGGTCTGAAGCCGAAACAAGAGGCGAGCAAAGAAAAGGCGGACAAGATAGCAAGACGCCTCTCTGCGTGGGGCTGTCGGGCGGAGGAGATGACGATCGGTGCTGTCGGCGAGATGTCACGGCTCGAGATCGTCTGCCCTTCTTGCGGAGGGTGTCGGATGTGTGAGGTGCGCCTTTTGCCGTTTTTGGAGCGTGTACTCGCCTCATCGCTTCGTATGAGCGTCATTTGCGGTGCGCAGAACGGGATGCGTCGTTGTCGGCTTTTTTTCGTCACACAAGAGCGCGTACAGCTATTAACAGGCATGGTCGGTGTCGGTATGGCGACTGATGAGCCGTCGGGCGATACATGCGAGATGATAACATTACCGCAAGGTCGGACAGCGATCCTTTTGAGCGACGGTATGGGCTGCGGAAAAGAAGCATCGGGCGACAGTACGGAAGCGATATCACTTTTAAAAGAACTTCTCTTGTCGGGATTCGATGCGCAAATGGCTGTCAAGACGGTCAATTCGCTTCTGCTATTGCGCACAGAGCGTGAGCGATTCCCCACAGCCGATGTCCTTATTATCAACAAATATACAGGTGAGGCTGATTTTATCAAGATCGGTGCACCGCCTGCCTTCATCAAACGGCAGTCGGAAGTCCTCGTCGTAAAAGACGATACGCTCCCGCTCGGTGCGATGGCAGAAGTCAGCGGTCAGCCGATCCGCATCCCGCTCGAAAACGGCGACTATATCGTGATGATGAGCGATGGCGCGATAGATATTCCCGAAGAGAGGTTGCCGAATGGTCATACGAAAGAATCATGGGTCAGAAGCCGCATCAGGCTGTTCTCGGGAAAAAGTCCGCAATCACTCGCCGAGCATCTCTTAGAAATGGCGATGCGGCTGTCGGGGCGTACGCTCCGTGACGATATGACGGTCATCGCCGTAAAGATAAAAACGGTTTCGCGCATCGGATAGGCAGGAGAACAGGAGAGAAAAATAGAATAGTACGGAAAAAGAACAGGGAGCAGACCGCATTGTCTGCTCTTTTCATTTACGTTAAGGAAGGGAAGTAAGATGCGCGATACGGTAAAACGAACGCTCCTCGGTATCGAGCCGAACAGACCGCTCGTCCTTGCAGTCAGCGGTGGTGTCGATTCGCTCGTCCTTCTGCATCTGCTGACAGATATGCGTGACGAGATGGGACGCGACCTCTTTGTCTGTCACGTAGACCATGCGATGCGCGACGTATCTGCCGACGATGCTCGCTATGTCGAAACGCTCTGCGAAACGTGGGGCGTACCGTGCTATACCGAGCGCGTCGATGTATGGGAGCGCGTGCGAGAGATGGGCGAATCGCCCGAAGAAGCGGCACGCAACCTCCGCTACGGCGTGCTTCGCCGATATGCCAAAAAACTAGGCGGTGCGTATATCGTGCTCGCGCATCATGCTGGTGACCAAGCAGAAACGGTGCTTCTGCATCTCTTGCGCGGGTCGGGTACGACAGGCCTTGGCGGTATGCGCATCGTCAGCGGCGATCTCGTCAGACCGCTTCTGTCATTCGACAAGCAGGAGATCGAAGCGTACGCGCGTGCACACGATATCGTGCCGTGTGAGGACGAAACGAACAGCGACATCACGTACCTGCGCAATCGCGTGCGCCGCGTACTCTTGCCCGAGCTGGCATCGTACCAACCGCAGATCGTAGAGAGCCTCTGTCGGCTCGCAAGCGTCATGCAGGCAGATGAGGACTTTCTTGCGCAGGCGACGGACGAATGGTGGGCGCGCATCGTTCGCACAGACAGCGGACGTATCATCGTGGCACGAAAGCCGTTTTGCGAAGCACCGCTTGCCTTGCAAAGGAGGCTCGTGCGAAAGTGCGTGTCGGCTGTTCTCGGTCGCGTGGGCGGACTGTCGCTTGCGCATTGCGACAGACTGCGTGATATGATAGCGTGCGCCCATGCAGGCAGTCGATGTCCTATCAGAGGCGAAGGCTATCTCACCACTACGTATGATGAGGCGATATTTTCGCGTGGAGAAGAAGCGCATACCGTCAAGATAGACAAGCGGCCGCTCCCGCTCGGCGAGGCGACTGTATTGGAGGCGGTCGGCATCACAGTGCGTGCCGAGCTGACGGATACGATGGACAGACGAGATTCTGTATACTTCGATGCGGACAAGGTCGCCTTTCCGCTTCATGTGCGCAGCCGCAAAGACGGCGACATCATTGCTGCGCGCGGTAAAACAGGGAAAAAGAAGTTGAAAAAAGAGCTGATAGATTGTAAAATTGCGGTATCGGAGCGTGACAGTATTCCGCTCGTATGCGATGCGGACGACAATATCTTGTGGGTCGTCGGTATCCGCACGGCGCATATCGCACAGCCCGATGAACAGACGAAACAATATTTATGCTTAACAAGCGAAAAGGAGATACAAAACGATGCATAACGATATTCAGGAAGTATTATTGACAGAAGAGATGCTCAAAGACAAAGTTGCCGAGCTCGGCGCACAGATCACACGCGACTACGCGGATAAAGAAATATTCGCCATCGGTATCCTGCGCGGTGCCGTTGTATTCATGGCAGACCTTATCCGTGCCATCGAACGTCCCGTACAGATCGACTTTATGGCAGTATCGAGCTATGGTATGCAGGCAGATTCGAGCGGTATCGTCCGCATCTTGAAAGACCTCGACAGCTCCATTACGGGCAAGCACGTCCTCATCATTGAAGACATCATCGACTCGGGTCAGACGCTCAGCTACCTCATCAAAAACCTCAACGAGCGCAAGCCTGCCAGCATTCAGCTCTGCACGCTCATGAACAAGCCCGAACGCCGCAAAGTAGACCTCCCCGTCAAATATGTCGGCTTCGAGATCCCGAACGAATTCGTTGTCGGCTACGGTCTTGACTATGCGGAAAAATATCGCAATCTTCCGTACCTCGGCATCTTGAAACGCAGTGTCTACGAAAAATAATAAGAAAGATACGACGTTGTATAACAAAGGGAATCGTGGTATAATAGACTAGTTAAAGACTATGTATTGTTTATCAAGGAGGACGAGTGATTGAGTAAATTTTTCCGTAATATCGGCGTATACTTACTGCTCATCATCGTAGCAGTATCGCTTATTGATTTTTATTCGAGCGAAACAGACCAAACGAAAGAAACGACGTATACACAGCTGTTGTCTGACCTCACTGCAGGCAATATCAGCAAGGTCACCATCGTTGAGAATACCCTCCGCGGTACGCTCAAAGACGGTACCGAATTCCAGACAGTCGTGCCCGAAGACCCGACGCTCATCGGCGCGCTCCGTCAGCACGGTGTAGAGATCAAAGCGGAACTTCCGCCGACGCCGCCGTGGTGGGCGACCGTCTTGTCGTCGATCCTTCCGATCCTGCTTCTCATCGGTGTATGGTTCTTCATCATGCAGCAGTCGCAGGGCGGCGGTTCCCGTGTGATGTCGTTCGGCAAAAGCCGTGCAAAGCTCCACAGCGATGACAAGGTCAAAGTGACGTTCAAAAATGTCGCAGGTGCAGACGAAGCGAAACAAGAACTTGAAGAAGTCGTCGAGTTCCTCAAGCATCCGAAAAAATTCAACGACCTCGGCGCACGTATCCCGAAAGGCGTACTCCTCATGGGCCCGCCGGGTACCGGTAAAACGCTTCTCGCGAAAGCCGTTGCAGGCGAAGCGGGTGTACCGTTCTTCACCATCAGCGGTTCGGACTTCGTTGAGATGTTCGTCGGTGTCGGTGCTTCGCGTGTACGTGACCTCTTTGAACAGGCGAAAAAGAGCGCACCTTGTATCGTATTCATCGACGAGATCGATGCAGTCGGCCGTCAGCGCGGTGCAGGTCTTGGCGGCGGTCACGATGAACGTGAACAGACGCTCAACCAGCTTCTCGTAGAGATGGACGGTTTTGCGGCGAATGAAGGCATCATCATCATCGCGGCAACGAACCGCCCCGATATCTTAGACCCCGCACTTCTCCGTCCCGGTCGTTTCGACAGACAGATCGTCGTCGATCGCCCCGACGTCAAAGGACGTGAAGCCATCCTTCGCGTTCATACGAAAGGCAAACCCATTGATTCGGGTGTCAAAGTCGATGTCCTTGCGCGCAGAACGCCGGGCTTCACAGGTGCAGACCTGTCGAACCTCGTCAACGAAGCGGCACTCCTTACGGCTCGCCGCAACAAAAAAGTCATCGGCATGGCAGAGCTTGAAGAATCCATCGAACGTGTCGTGGCAGGCCCCGAACGCAAGAGCCGTGTTATCAGCGAACGCGAACGCCGCCTGACGGCATATCACGAAGCAGGCCACACGCTCATCGGCCTTCTCCAAAGACATACCGATCCCGTTCACAAGGTATCTATCATTCCGCGCGGAAGAGCGGGCGGATACACGCTCATGCTCCCGAAAGAAGACCGCTACTATGCAACACGCACCGAGCTTCTTGAACAGCTCCGCACGCTTCTCGGCGGTCGCGTAGCAGAAGAAGTCGTCTTGAAAGAGATCAGTACAGGCGCACAGAACGACCTTCAGCGTGCCAGTGCACTCGTTCGTCAGATGATCACCGAATATGGCATGAGCGACACGCTCGGCCCCATCACCTTCGGTCGTCCGACGAGTCAGCAGGTATTTTTAGGCCGTGACATCTCGCACGACCGCAACTACGGCGAAGAAGTCGCATCTGCCATCGATAAAGAAGTACGTGCCATCATCGAAGAAGCATATGCCGAGTGTCGTCAGATGCTCGTCGATAACGGTGACAAACTCGAGCTTATCGCACAGGCACTTCTCAAATACGAAACGCTCGAAGCCGACCAGCTCAAAAACTTGATGGAATACGGCGTTGTCGATGCTCCGAAACAAGATGAGCCGAAAGACGAGCCGAAACAAGACGATGATGACACACCTGCCATCATCCCGCCCGTCATTCAGGATGCGGAAATTATCGAAGAACCTGCCGAAGCAAAAGCCGAAGAAACGATCGCACCGCAGGAAGAAGCTGTCGTCGCATCGAAAGAGGCACCTGCCGAAGAAACGGCAGAAGCCGAAGAAGCTCCCGTGCAGACAAAAGCTCCGCAAGCAGAGCAGACGCTAGAGGCACCTGCCGAAGAGGCGCAGGAACAGCCGAGCGAAGAAGCAGAGCCCGATATCCGTACGCTCGACAAAGAAGAACCGAAAGAAGAAAAAGACGGTCCGAAGATCGTCTATTGATAACGAGTAAGAGAAGCGCAGAGAGCGCTTTTCTTACTATCTGAATGAAAAAACGCACATAACAGGAGGCATAACCATGAGTGAAGTATTATTGCATTACACACGCGCAGGCAAAGTAGAAAGCGTTCATCGCGGCGATATCGTAGCCGTCAATACGAAAGGCGAGATCGTCTACTCCGTCGGCGATGCGAAAAAGCCGATGTTCTGGCGCAGTGCGGCAAAACCGTTCCAGGCACTTCCGTTCGTACGCGGCGGCGGTGTCGAACAGTATGGCATCACCGAAGAAGAATTGGCATTTTTGATCTCCTCGCATAACGGCGAAGAAAAACACGTAGAACTCGCTCGCTCTATCTTTGAAAAGATCGGCGTGACCGAAGATGCACTCGAGTGCGGCGTCATGCGTCCGTCCTACGGCAAAGCGGCGGCAAAATTGACGGCGGCAGGCATCAAACCGACTGCTATCCATAACCAGTGCTCGGGCAAACATTCGGGTATGCTCGCACTCTGCCAACTCATGGGCGTGCCGACACCGGGCTACATCTCGCCGGAACATCCCGCACAGAAAGAGATGCATAAAGCAGTCGCATACGCATCCGATATGAAACCGGAAGAACTCGAGATCGGTATTGACGGCTGCGGCGTACCTGTCTTTTACCTTCCGCTCGATCATATGGCATACGCATACGCTCGTCTTGCCAAACCCGAAGAAGGCAACTGGGGCGAATACGAAGAAGGCGCACGCAAGATCCGTGATGCCATGGTCAATCAGCCGTTTGCTGTAGCAGGCTCGAAACGCATCGACACGGCTATCATGGAGATCACGAAAGGCCGTATCCTTGCAAAAGTCGGCGCAGAAGCCGTATACTGCCTTGCAAACCTCGAAGAAGGCGTAGGCCTCACGTTCAAGATCGAAGACGGCTCGTACCGCGCGATCAATCCTGTCGTACTCGGCTCGCTCAAAGCCATGAACTGGCTCACGGACGAAGAATACGCACAACTTGAAGCACAGTTCCCGCCTGTTCTCAAAAACCATCGCGGTGATGTCATCGGCTCGATCGAAGTCATGTTCAAATAAGAAAACAAGACTGCTTTCACATCTGTGGAAGCAGTCTTTTCTGTTTTGATAAGACTGTGCAAGAAGGGTTTTTTCTGCGAACGGTTGCCCGTAAACCGTAAATATGGTATAGTATGAACGCAATACAGCAAACAAAACGGAGGGATCGGTATGCGCTCAGCACACTTGACAGCAGAAACGATATCACAGGCTCTTACGACCAAGCGCATCGGCAGTCAAGTCTACTGCTATGAGGAGATCGGCTCCACGAATAACGAAGCCAAGCGATTGGCGAGAGAAGGATGCCCCGACGGTACGCTCGTCATTGCCAATGAGCAGCACGGCGGCCGCGGCAGACTCGCGCGCTCGTTTTTGTCACCGAAAGGCGGCGGGCTGTGGTTCACGCTCGTCCTGCGTCCAAGCATCGCACCGACAGAAGCCTCGAAATGCACGCTTCTTGCGGCGCTCGCCGTAGCGAAGGCGATCCGTAACGTGACAGGCATCGACTGCGGTATCAAGTGGCCGAACGACATTCTTGTAAGCGGGAAAAAGCTCGTCGGTATCCTGACAGAGATGAGTGCCGACATGGACGGTGTGAAATATATCGTCTGCGGGATCGGCATCAACGTCAACATTCGCCGTGAGGAATTTCCGTGCGAATTGCAGTCTATCGCGACCTCGGTCGAAGCAGAGCTCGGTCGTCCGTTCGACAGACTTATGCTTCTCGATGCTGTGTGCAGCGAAACAGAGCGCATCTATGAAGAGATGCTCAGAGAAGGTTTTGTGCCTATCCTTGATGAGTGGAAACAGTATTCCGTCACGCTCGGACAGGCTGTGCGCGTCATTGCCCCCGACGAAACGTACGAAGGCGTGGCCATCGACCTTGACGAAGACGGCTCGCTTCTCGTCCAAACAGAAACAGAGATCAAAACAGTACTGGCAGGCGACGTTTCGATTCGCCCGCAAGAACATTAAATATATGGAGGTCTAGCTATGTTATTAGTCGTTGACATTGGGAACTCGAACATCGTACTCGGTACTTATGAAAATAAAGAATTGAAACGTCATTGGCGCATCTCGACAGACCGTCTGAGAACGGGTGACGAATACGGTATGCTCATCAACAACCTCTTTCAATTCCATCAGCTTCAGTTCAAAGACGTTGAAGCCATCATCATTTCGTCCGTCGTACCGTCGCTCATCGTGCCGTTCAGCAAAATGTGCGAACGCTATTTCCATATCAAACCGCTCGTCGTAGGCCCCGGCACGAAAACGGGCATTTGCATCAAATACGAAAATCCGCGTGAAGTCGGCGCAGACCGTATCGTCAACGCGGTTGCCGCATACCACAAATACGGCGGTCCGCTCATCATCATCGACTTCGGTACGGCAACGACATTCTGTGCGCTTACCGAAAAAGGCGACTACCTCGGCGGTGCCATCGCCCCGGGTATCGGTATCTCGAGCGAAGCACTGTTCCAGCGCACATCGAAGCTTCCGCGTATCGAGCTCAAACGTCCGAAAAGCGTCATCTGCCGCAACACGGTAACGAGCATGCAGTCGGGCATCATCTACGGTGCGGCAGGTCAGATCGACGAGATCGTACGTCGTATGAAAGAAGAACTCGGCGGTGAAGCCAAAGTCATCGCAACGGGCGGTCTTGCGAACCTCATCGCAGAAGTATCGTCCACCATTGATGCCGTTGAACCGTTCCTTACGCTCGAAGGCCTCAGACTGATCTGTGAACGGAATATGTAAGATGAAGATCGGCAATATCACACTCGACAATCCGTTCATCCTCGCACCGATGGCAGGCGTCACCGATGCGTCGAGCAGACTTCTTGCCAAAGAGATGGGCTGTGCGCTCGTCTATACCGAGATGGTCAGCGCGAAGGGACTTGTCTACGGAAACGAACATACCTCCGATATGCTTTATACATCACCTGCGGAGCGTCCTGCGGCGATCCAGCTTTTCGGCAGTGATCCTGCCTTTATGTACAAGGCGGCGCAGATGGTCGAGGATACAGGCATGGCAGATATCATCGACATCAATATGGGCTGTCCTGCGCCCAAGGTCGTCAAAGGCGGCGACGGGTCTGCTCTGATGAAAGATCCCAAACTGGCGTACGATGTCATGCGTGCCGTCGTCGACGCCGTCAAACTGCCCGTGACCGTCAAGTTCCGCAAAGGCTGGGATGAAGCTCACGTCAATGCCGTCGAGATCGCCAAGCTTGCAGAACAGGCAGGTGTCAGTGCCGTCGCGGTACACGGCCGTACGCGCGAGCAGTATTACAGCGGAAGCTGTGACCTCTCTGTCATTGCCGACGTGGTCGAAGCCGTTTCTATCCCCGTTATCGGCAACGGTGACATTCGCCGCCCCGAAGATGCGAAACGCATGATGGACAAGACAGGCTGCCACGCCGTCATGATAGGACGCGCCAGCGAAGGCAACCCGTGGATATTCCGCGAGATGAACCACTACTATCGGACTGGCGAGCTTCTCCCGCGCCCGACGCTTGCCGAACGGTGCGCGATGATACGCCGTCACCTTGATCTTCAGATGGCACAGAAAGGCGACTTCATCGGGCTCAGAGAGATGCGCAAGCACGCGGCATGGTATACGAAAGGACTGCCGTCCTCGGCACAGTTCCGCATGAAGATCAACCGTGCAGAAACGAAAAGCGAATTTTTGCGCCTCATCGACGCGCTCGAACAAGGAAAACTCGAAGAATAACAAGATAAGACAAGGCGACCGCGAGAGAGATCTCGGACGGTCGTCTTTTTGTTTGGCAGAGGCGAATGTCTGTCCGAGCTAAGGGCGTGACGATTTCATATGGAGCGGCAGTCGGTCTTTTTGTTCTGATATCGTCATACGGTACATAAACATAGAGCGCGGTGGGAACGCTACCCGTGCGCGAGGAAAAGGC
Organism: Selenomonadales bacterium; assembly: GCA_017442105.1. Lineage (NCBI taxonomy): Bacteria > Bacillati > Bacillota > Negativicutes > Selenomonadales > Selenomonadales bacterium. The sequence continues at coordinate 16,435 of JAFSAX010000234.1, forward strand.
GCATGGGAGGCGATATGCATGAAAGAAGTCGTCAGCGTCAGTCTTGGTTCATCGACGCGCAACCATCGTATTCGCATACGTGTCTGCGGAGAGATGGTGCGCATCGTCCGTATCGGGACAGACGGCGATATCCGCAAGGCGAAAAACTGGATACGAAGGCTTGACGGGCGTGCCGATGCTATCGGTCTTGGCGGGATCGACCGCTACCTGACGATCGCAGGGAAACGATATCCGTTTCGTCAGGCAGAATCGCTCGCCCGCATGGCAACACGCTCGCCCGTTTGCGACGGCTCTTCACTCAAGAATACGCTCGAACGTGACGCTGTTCTGCGGCTCGAACGTATGCTCGGCTCGCTCAAAGGCAGGCGTGTCCTCCTATTATCGGCGACCGACCGCTACGGTATGGCAGAAGCGTTCGATATTTGCGGTGCGCACCTTGTCTGCGGTGATCTTATCTACGGGCTTGGTCTGCCGATGCCTGTGCGTCAGCTGTCTGTGCTTCGCCGCCTTGCCGCATGGCTGTTGCCTGTCATCACGCGTTGTCCGATACAGACGCTCTACCCGATCGGGCGTGCGCAAACGATGCGCAGACCGCGCTTTACGCGATATTTCGACGAAGCCGACATCATCGCAGGCGACTACCACTATATCCATCGTTATATGCCCGACCGTCTTGACGGCAAGATCATCGTCACGAATACGACGACCGAAGAAGACCGAGCGTTTCTTAAAAAAAGCGGGGCAAGACTTCTTGTCACCACGACGCCGATCCTCGGCGGGCGCTCGTTCGGTACGAATGTGATGGAGGCCGTACTCGTTGCGCTGTCAGGCTCGTCTGTGCGTACTTCTCATAACTTGTGGCTCGCCAGAACCGGTATCACACCACAGCTGGTACCGCTCGGATAGGAGGAAGGTGCGTGGCAGAATTTCTCGTCATAAAAGAACATACACGATTGCCGAAATGGCTTGCTTGTCGTATCGGTGCGTATCTTCCTGCTCGGTGCCGAGATATTACAGTATGCGGGATAAAAGGACGGCTAGAGGTGTATCGCGATATCACGAGCGCACGCGGACGAGAGAGAGCTGTCCTTCGCCTGCAAGAAGCCGAGAGGCAGGGCATCGTCTGCACTGTCATCGCCGATAAAACCGTACGGCAGGATATCGCGCGCTCTCTTGTGCATCCGCTTGCGGATGGCAGTATCCTCTCTGCTTCGCTTCGACTGGAGCGCATCATGAGCGAAACCGACTGCGTGCGAGCGCGGATCGCGTTCGATGGAGCAGACAGTACGCTCGGCAGGGCAGTTGCCGCCTATCTTGCAAAGCGTGTGCGGTTTCTTACTCTCGTCGGCAGAAGCGAGAACGCGCTTTGTCGTTTGGCAAGATGCCTGTGGCAGACAGAAGGCATCGCCGCTATCGTCGGTGCGCGAAAGGCAGACCGCATCATAACGCTTGGCGAGCTCGTGCAAGAAGCGGACTGCCTTGCGGGCGGGCAGTGCATCTCGGCTACGATCGTTGAATGTGCCCTTTTGGCAGGGCATTTTTCGCGCGAAAGATACGATCATATCACTGCACGTACACTCGCGGAAACAGCAGAGCTGGCAAGGGGTCTGGGCATCTCGATATTGCCAAAAAAAGGTGCGGGCGCAGGGCAAATTCGATTGACAAACGCCCCTTCTGCGCATATAATATAGAATAATATCGTACCGAAGACGGATTTCTTCATAGACGATGCGTGGTGTCAAGGAAACTTGACACTATTATGCTGTTATGAAGGATGCGTTTTCTTTTTTGGTTACGGTGATCCATTCAATTTGCAAGAAAAAGGGAGAATAATCAATGACTGAAAAGCAAGTCATGTTGACTGAAGAAGGCCTCAAAAAACTCGAAGAAAAACTGGAACACTTGAAGACCGTTCGCAGAACGGAAGTGTCCGAACGTATAAAACAAGCGATCTCGTTTGGCGATATCAGCGAAAACTCGGAATACGAAGATGCCAAAAATGAACAGGCGTTCATCGAAGGCGAGATCATGACGATCGAAAATATGCTTCGCAATGCGAAGATCATCGAAGAAGGTCAGGGTACGGACAAAGTCGTCATCGGCTGCACCGTCGTTCTCAAAGACATCGAATTCGATGAAGAACTCGAATATGCGATCGTCGGCTCGGCAGAAGCAGACCCGATGGAAGGCCGCATCTCCGACGAATCTCCGGTAGGCAAAGCAGTCCTCGGTCACAGCGTAGGCGATATCGTAGACGTTGTCGTTCCGGCAGGTACGCTCAAATACGAAGTATTGGAAATCAAACAGCAATAATCACAGCAAGAGTGGAGGAAGCAAGATGAAAAACGAACAGATCGTTGAACAGACTCAGCAGGATATGAACGAGCTGATCAAAATTCGATTTGACAAACTCGATGCGATTCGCGCACAAGGTCGTGAACCGTTCGGCAAAAGATTCGACTTTACACACCACACAGCAGAGATCATTCGCGACTTTAACGAAGAAGAAGAAAAAGAAGTCCGTATCGCAGGCCGCTTGATGGCGATCCGCGGTCACGGTAAAGCCAGCTTCGGCCATATCATGGACGCAGAAGGCAAGATTCAGGTATACTTCCGTCAGGATGTGCTCGGCGAAGAAATGTACGAACATTTCCGTATGCTCGATATCGGTGACATCATCGGTATCACAGGCATCGTATTCCGCACGCATCGCGGCGAGATCAGCGTCAAAGTAACGGCGTTCGAGCTTCTCTCGAAATCGCTTCGTCCGCTCCCGGAAAAATGGCACGGACTCAAAGACGTTGACACACGTTACCGTCAGCGTTATGTTGACCTCATCGTCAACCCCGAAGTACAAAAAACATTCCGTCTGCGCAGCCAGATCCTTCATACGATGCGCTCTCTTTTAGACGATCGCGGATTCCTCGAAGTAGAAACTCCGATGATGCACTCCATCCCGGGCGGTGCGGCGGCTAGACCGTTCATCACGCACCACAACGCACTCAACATCGATCTTTATATGCGTATCGCACCGGAACTCTATTTGAAACGCCTCATCGTCGGTGGTTTTGAAAAGATCTACGAGCTTGCAAAAGTATTCCGCAACGAAGGTATCGACATCCGCCACAACCCTGAATTCACGCTCATGGAGCTCTATCAGGCATACGGCAACTACGAAACAGTCATGGAACTTACCGAGTACCTCGTATCCGGCATCGCAGAGCGCGTTCTCGGTACGACGAAGATCACGTACGAAGGTACTGAGATCGAACTCAAAGCTCCGTGGAAACGCATCTCCATGAACGACGCTGTCAAAGAAGCAACGGGCATCGACTTCCTTGCATTCCGGACAGTAGAAGAAGCGCGTGAAGCGGCAAAAAGCATCCACGTAGAATATCAGCCGGGCGACGGCATCGGCGGTATCCTCAACCGTGCATTCGAAGAAAAAGTAGAAGAAACGCTCATCCAGCCGACATTCATCACGGGTCACCCGGTAGAAATTTCCCCGCTTGCAAAACGCAGCCCGGAAAACCCGATGATCACAGAACGTTTCGAAGCGTTCGTATACGGCCGCGAGCTTGCTAACGGCTTCTCCGAGCTTAATGACCCTGTCGATCAGAAAGGTCGTTTCCTCGATCAGGTCAAACAGCGTGAAGCAGGCGACGACGAAGCACATCTCATGGACAGCGACTATGTAACGGCACTCGAATACGGCCTTCCGCCGACGGGTGGTCTTGGTATCGGTATCGACCGTCTTGTCATGTTCCTTACGGACAGCTCGTCGATCCGCGACGTACTCTTCTTCCCGCAGATGAAACCGAAAGAATAAGAATAACGAAAGGCAGTTCGAAGGGACTGCCTTTTCTTATGAGGAGATCATATTATGACAGTATTAGAACAGATGCTTACGGCGAACCATGAATTTATGAAACATTTGCCGCAGGAATATGCTTGTCCGACGAAACAAGTATGTAAGTACCCCAAACGTCAGATCGCCATCATCACGTGTATGGACACGCGCCTCGTTGACTTCTTGGAGCCTGCGCTCGGCATCGGCCGCGGCGAAGCCAAGATGATAAAAACGGCAGGCAACTCCATCACAGGTGTATTCTCCGAAACGATACGCAGCCTCTTGGTCTGCATCTTCGAACTCGGTGTCAAAGAAATATTCGTCATCGGTCACGAAGACTGCGGCATGATGCACTCGACATCGCAAAGCCTCATCGAAAAGATGACCGAACGCGGTATCTCACCCGATGCCATCGCCATGATAAAAGGTGAACTCGAACATTGGACAGACAGCTTCGAGCATCCTGCCGAAAACGTCCTCGACGCCGTACATAAGATCAAAGCCAACCCGCTTATCCCCAAAGACGTTGCCGTACACGGGCTCATCGTCCATCCGCACAGCGGAGAAGCCGAAGTCCTCATAAACGGCTACGAAGCGTAAAACAGCATAACAAAAGCCCTGTTCAAAGGAACAGGGCTTTTATATGTCTTATTTGCGTTTTTTCTTTTTCTTTTTGATCATCTTCGTCACCTTTGCGCCGAGCGTTTTTACACGGCTGAGCGGTGTCTGGGACGTTTTCGTTTTCGGCTTCATATCGGCGATCGAGCCGAAGTCACCGCGCTTGATGTTCGTCGCTTTCATCTTATCGGAACGAAGCGATTTTTTGAGCGCGTTCATAATTTTATCGGGCGAGCAATGGCTGTCCGTCGTGAAGATATCGGCCGCCGCGTAACCGAGCTCGGGATATGTATGAAGCGACAGATGCGTACCTTCCGCGATCACGAGGAAGATCAAACCGCTCGGATTCATGCGATGTTCTAAGTTATCAAGTTGGTTGAGGTCGCCCTCTCTCAATGCGGCTTGCAGACTGCGACGCAAGAAGTCGGGGTCATTGAGCAAATCAAATGTGCAATCGTAGAAATCGCAGACCATGTGTTTCGTATTCATTCTCATTTTGCGAAAGGCTCCTTTATACTTGCTGGTAATGTTATCCGAATCGCTTGGATAGACATAATGAATAATTATAGCTTGAATCTATGCGAATGTAAAGGACGGTTTTTGAGAAAACTTAGAAAAGACGATGTGATTTTCTTTTTCGTGCAGAAGGAAAATCGCAAGAAAGAAAGAATACTTATAAAGTAACATTAATTCCGAAAGGGGATATCAGATATGAAAACAAGATTAATGGACATTCTTCCGATAAAATACCCGATCATTCAAGGCGCGATGGCATGGATCTCCGATGCAGTACTCGCGGCGGCAGTGACGAACGCAGGCGGTGCAGGTATCATCGCGGCGGGCGGTCGTACGGCTGAATACGTGCGCGACGAGATTCGTAAGGCAAAAACGCTCACAGACGGCCCGTTCGGCGTGAACGTACAGCTCATGGCGGCAAACAAAGACGAGATCGTTGACGTCATCTGCGAAGAAAAACCTGCCTTCGTAACGCTTGGCGCAGGCAATCCGGTACCGTTTTTGGCGAAGTTCAAAGAAGCAGGCATCGTAACGATCCCTGTCGTACCGAACGTAAAATTGGCGAAACGTGTCGAAGCGGCAGGCGCAGATGCACTCATCGTAGAAGGCATGGAAGCGGGCGGTCATATCGGTACCATCACGACGATGGCACAGATGACGCAGGTCATTCCTTCCGTTAATATTCCTGTTATCATTGCGGGCGGTATCGCAGACGGCCGCGGCGTGGCGGCGGCTCTCCTCATGGGCGCGGCAGGCGTGCAGATCGGTACGCGCTTCCTCGTAGCAGAAGAATGTGGTGTTCACCCTGCGTTCAAACAGAAACTCATCGAAGCGACCGACACAGACTCTATCGTAACAGGTCAGACGATGGGTCACGGCGTACGCGGTCTCAAAAATCCGTTCTCGCTCAAATACGTTGAACTCGAATGTGCAGGCCAGACGCCGAAAGAAGAACTTATCAAAATGGCAACAGGCACGAACAAACTTGCCGCAGTCGACGGCGATATGGAAAACGGTATGATCCAGGCAGGTCAGTCGCTTCTTCCGATCACGGCGATCGAACCGATGCAGGTCATCATGGACAGATTGGTCGAAGAGGCAAAACAGACGCTCCAAGGCGCAAGCGCGATCCTCGGCTGAACATAAGAAAAACGGGCAGGCAGCAAACGGCTGACCTGCTCTTTTTTTGTCGAAATATGAAAAAAGAGGAAAAATGAGAATCAATCCTATTGACAATGAGTTTCAAAGTCGGTATAATGAACAAAGTAATTGATAAGCGTTATCAATAAACGCAAAAGCCAAACAGTTGGCAGAATCGAGGGATATATAGAATGGTTACATTACGCGATGTAAAGCCGGGATTTGCGGCACGGATACAGGTCATGAATGACTGTGCGATCAAGACACGCCTTTTGAGCATGGGTTTGACAAAAGGTACGGAAGTGAAAGTAGTAAGATGTGCACCGTTCGGCGGTCCGATCGCGATCCAAGTTCGCGACTACACGCTCTGCCTGCGCAGACAAGATGCAGAAAAAATCGAAGTTACGTTGTTATAAGATCAGGGGGTTAAAATAATGAAAGAAGTATTATCCGTTGCGCTGGCAGGCAATCCGAATGTCGGCAAAACGACGATATTCAACCGTTTGACGGGTGCTCGTCAGAAGGTTGGCAACTGGCCGGGTGTTACGGTCGATAAAAAAGTAGGTACATTCGAACATGGCGGTCACAAGGTAGAGATCATCGACCTTCCCGGTACATATAGTTTGAATGCAAGAAGTGCAGAGGAGAAGGTCGTTGTTGACTACTTATTGAGCGAGCCGCCGAGTGTTATCGTCAATGTGCTCGATGCGTCGAATCTTGAACGCAACTTGTTCCTCACGCTTCAGCTTCTCGAGTACAAGATCCCGACGATCTTGACACTCAACATGATGGACGAAGCAGATGCGAACGGTATCCATATCGATACGAAAAAGATCGAGAAGATCATCGGTATGCCTGTCGTTGCCGCAGTAGCCAAAGAAAAAAATGCGATGCACGCACTCGTTGATGCCGTAACAGGCTCGGCACTTGCCGAATGTCGTCTGAGTGACCGTATCGAAAAACATATCGCAGAGGTCAAAGAACTTCGCGCAAAAGGCGGTGCCGCTGTCGAAGAAGCAGTAGCGGATCTTCGCTATGTATTGATCAATGAGATCTTAAAAGCAGCTGTTACGAAAGAAAAGAAAGAAGCGGCTCCGAGCTGGCAGGATAAGCTCGATGCGATCGTAACGCATCCTGTCCTTGCGATCCCGATCTTCTTGGGTCTTGTTTATCTTGTGTTCAAGCTGACGTTTGAATGGGTCGGTCAGGTCGCTGCCGATGCACTCGCCGAGTTCATCGAAGGACCGTTTACCGATTCTGTCGTAGCAAGCCTTGAGTCGGCAGGCGTAGAAGACTGGGTATTCTCGCTCGTCGTTGACGGTATCATCGGCGGTGTCGGCGGTGTCCTCAGCTTCGTACCGCTTATCTTCTGCTTGTTCTTCTTCCTCAGTATTCTCGACGGCACGGGCTACATGGCGCGTGTTGCGTTTACGCTTGATGCATTGATGAATCGTGTCGGTCTTACGGGTAAGAGCATCATGCCGCTCGTTATGGGCTTCGGCTGCAGCGTGCCTGCTATCATGGCATCGCGTGCGATGGATACGGAAAAAGACCGCAAGATCACGATGTTCGTATTGCCGTTCATCTCCTGCGGTGCAAAACTTCCCGTATACGCACTCTTTGCGGCAGTATTCTTCCCTGATTGTGCGGCTGATGTCGTTATGTCGCTCTATGTACTCGGTATCGTAGTAGCACTTGTTATGGCATCGATCTTCAAACGTACGCTCAACAAAGACGATGAAGGCTCGTTCCTTTTGGAACTTCCGCCGTATCGTTTCCCGACCATGCTTTCCGTTCTCCTTGAAACGTGGGAAAAAGGTAAAGGCTATCTCTATAAAGCCGGTACAGTCATTTTCGCAATGTCGGTACTCATCTGGTTCCTCAGCTCGTTCAGCTTTGACGGTATGGTCGATATGAACGAAAGCTTCCTCGCGTTCCTCGGCGGTCTTATCGCGCCGCTCTTCACGTTCCATGGTTTCGCTACATGGGAAGCAGGTGCGGCTCTTATCACGGGTATCGCAGCAAAAGAAGTCGTTGTGGCAACGATGGGTGTTCTCTATGAAGTTGGCGAGATCGCTGAAGAAGCGGAAGAAGCAGCTCAGCAGATGGGCATGCCGCTTCAGGCAGTATTCACGAACCTCTCTGCCTACACGTTCATGGTATTCTCGCTTCTCTACACGCCTTGCATGACGGCTCTCGGTACGCTCTACAAAGAGCTCGGTTCGGCTAAAGGCGTGCTCCAGGTAGCGGCTTACACGTTCGCTGTTGCATGGGTCGTAGCACTTGTTGTCTACCAGGGCGGCAAACTTCTCGGCTTTGAATAAGAAAGAAGGCTGATCTATGTCCACCATTGTAACGATCGGTATCCTTGCAGTCGTCGCGTTCGGCTGTTATAAGGGATTCAAAAAAATATTTACGGGTAGTGTCTGCGACTGTAATAAAGGTGATTGCGGCTGTGGATGCTCGTCTTGCCCGAGCAAGGATACGATAAAAAAATAAAACTGACGTCGGAAGAAATCATGCTTCCGACGTTCTTTTTTTAGGCAGAGGACTTGCGATAATGGCGATTCTCGCCTATAATAGAATAATTGTATTAGTCAAAAAGTCGAAAACGGTAGGTGATACGATGAGCAATATTGCCGATTTGATAGAAAAATATATCTTATATCGCATGGCGAACGAAGAAGATCCGACGCGCGTTGTTTTAAAACGCAACGAGATCGCAGAGGAGATCGCGTGTGCGCCGTCGCAGATCACGTATGTGCTTGGTACGCGCTTTACGAATGCGCGCGGATTCCAAGTCGAATCGCGCCGCGGAAGCGGTGGGTTCATCTCCATCACACGTGCGGTGGAAGAACGGCTTCTTCCGCAGGTCATACGCCATATCGATGAGGAGATGACGCGCGAAGAGCTGGCATCGTATGTGCAGACGCTTGCCAAGCGCGGTGAGATCACGATGCGTGAGGGCACGATGGTGATGGCGGTGGCAAGATATGCGTATGAGCATGCCGAGCCTGCCGCACGGGTAGAGCTATTAAGAGAGATGCTTTATCCTCTTTTGAACAGTAGTCGATAAGCGGTGAAAGGAGGTCCCCGATGGCGAAGAAAAAGACGGCATATTTTTGCCAGGAATGTGGAAACGAATCGCCCAAGTGGGTAGGCAGATGCTCTGCCTGCGGTGCTTGGAACAGCATGGTAGAAGAAGTCATCGTCAAAGATATGGCGAGATCAAGCGGTGGTCTTAGTCTGGGCTTGTCGGAAGGCAGCGCGCCGATGAAGATACGCGAGGTAGAAACGGAAGAATCTCCGCGTATGGGAACAGGCTCGGGTGAGCTTGACCGTGTATTGGGCGGCGGACTTCTCGCAGGATCCTTGACGCTCGTCGTCGGCGACCCCGGTGTGGGCAAGTCGAGCATGACGATCAAGGTGTGCGCCGACCTTGCCAAAACAGAAGGCACCATTCTCTACGTCACGGGCGAAGAAAGTGCCAGACAGGTCAAGATGCGCGCCGAACGATTGGGTGCGCTAGCATACGATCTCTATATATTAAGTGAAACGAACCTCGATACGATCGAAGCGCAGACGATGAAGCTTCAGCCGCGCCTTCTCGTCATCGACTCGATCCAGACGGTATTTCGTCCCGATATCGAAAGTGCGCCCGGCAGTATCAGCCAAGTACGCGAATGTGCCGTACAGCTCCTCAGGATCGCCAAGGCGAACTCTATCGCCGTTATCTTAGTCGGCCACGTGCTCAAAGACGGCTCGCTCGCAGGGCCGCGTGCGCTTGAGCATATCGTCGATACGGTGCTTTATTTTGAAGGCGACCGCAATGCACAGTACCGCGTCCTGCGGGCGGTGAAGAACCGTTTCGGCTCAACGAACGAGATAGGCCTCTTTGAGATGAACAGCCGCGGTCTTGTCGATGTGCCCGATGCGTCGAAGCTCTTTTTGTCGGAGCGTCCCGACGATATGCCGGGCAGCGTCGTAACGGCGTCGATGGAAGGCACGCGCCCTGTCCTCGTCGAAGTACAGTCGCTCGTGAGCGAATCGCAGTTCATGCCGCCGCGCCGTACATCGGACAATATCGACATCAAGCGGATACAGCTTTTATTGGCGGTGCTCGAAAAACGAGTCGGACTTCGCATCGGTAACTCGGACGTATTCGTCAAAGTCGCGGGCGGTATCAAAGTAGATGAACCTGCCGTAGACCTTGCCGCGGCGATCGCGCTCGCATCGAGCTACCGTAACCGCTCCGTCAGCGCAGGCACCGTCGTCATCGGCGAAGTCGGTCTGGCAGGCGAGGTGCGCGCCGTCGCAGGGGCAGAGGTGCGCATCCGCGAAGCCGCACGGATGGGATTCCATACGATGATCCTTCCGAGGAGCAACCTCAAGGGCTTGGAACGGAAAGAAAAAATCAAACTTATCGGAGTAGAAACAGTTGCGCAGGCACTCGATGCCGCGCTTGAATAAAGAAAGGCGGAACAGACATTGATCACAACGAACGGATTGACATTGCGCTACGGTAAACGCGCATTATTTGAAGATGTTACTTTGAAATTTACGCCGGGCAACTGCTACGGCCTCATCGGTGCCAACGGCGCAGGAAAATCGACCCTCCTTAAAATTCTCGCAGGCGAGATCGAACCGAGTGCAGGCTCTGTCGACATCACACCGGGCGAACGCCTTGCCGTCCTCAAACAGGATCACGGCGCATACGACGAATTTACGGCACTCGAAACCGTTATCATGGGTCATGAGCGTCTTTATTGCATCATGAAAGAAAAAGAAGAGATCTACATGAAACCCGACTTCTCTGACGAAGACGGTATGCGTGCGGCAGAGCTTGAAGCAGAATTCGCGGAGCTCAACGGATGGGAAGCCGACTCTGATGCGGCGAAGCTTCTCCAAGGCCTCGGCGTTTCGGAAGACCTCCATTATAAAGTGATGAAAGACCTCACGGGCAACGAAAAAGTCCGTGTCCTTCTCGCGCAGGTCCTCTTCGGTAATCCCGATATCCTGCTCCTCGACGAGCCGACCAACCATCTCGACATCTATGCCATCCGCTGGCTCGAAAACTTCCTTGCGGACTTTCCGAATACGGTCATCGTCGTATCGCATGACCGTCACTTCCTCAACCAAGTATGTACCCATATCGCCGACATCGACTTCGGCAAAGTACAGATGTACGTCGGCAACTATGACTTCTGGCTCGCATCGAGCGAACTTGCACTCAAAATGGCACGTGAAGCCAACCGCAAGGTAGAAGAAAAACGCAAAGAGCTTCAGACATTCATTCAGCGATTCAGCGCGAACGCATCGAAATCGAAACAGGCGACCTCGCGTAAAAAATTGCTCGAAAAATTGACGCTCGAAGACATTCGCCCGTCGTCGAGAAAATATCCGTACATCGCGTTCAAACCCGACCGCGAAGCAGGCGACCAGCTCCTTACGGTAGAAGGCATCTCGCATACCGTAGCAGGCGAAAAGCTCCTCAACAACGTCAGCTTCCGCGTCGAAAAAGGTGACAAGATCGCCTTCGTCGGCCCGCACGGCCTTGCTAAAAGTGCCCTCTTTGACATCATCATGGGTCAAGTAGAGCCGGAAGCAGGCTCGTATCAGTGGGGCATCACCACGTCGCAGGCATACTTCCCGCGCGACAACCACCAGTATTTCGACAACATCGAGCTTTCGCTCGTCGACTGGCTCCGTCAATTCTCGCCCGACCCCGACGAAACGTTCGTCCGCGGCTTCCTCGGCCGTATGCTCTTCTCGGGTGAAGAATCCTTGAAGGCTGCCAAAGTCCTCTCGGGTGGTGAACGTGTACGCTGCATGCTCGCCAAAATGATGCTCTCGGGCGCGAACGTACTTATCTTCGATGAACCGACGAACCATCTCGACCTCGAATCCATCACCGCACTCAATAACGGCCTCAAGGACTTCGGCGGTACGATGCTCTTTGTGTCGCATGACCATGAGTTCGTACAGACGATCGCCAACCGCATCATCGAGATCACACCCGAAGGCATCTACGATCGCCGCATGACATATGACGAATACCTTGATGAGCGTCAGGCAGGCAACTTGACCTTGTCGTACTAAAAACAGGAAATAAAACGAAAATCAAAGAAAAGCGTGCTATCATTACGGCATATCATGGGGACAGACTGGGCAGAACGAAGTCTTGCACATAGCGGGCGTATGCCTTGTTCTCGTCCACTTTCACGACGCGATACAGCTTGTTATCCTCGGATATCAGCTCATCGCCCGTCGTCACCACGATAGAGACCGTCATCAGATGATGGCCGCTTTTTTCTTCATATATGAAGTAATACGGATAGACTGCTTCTGTCATGCCGAGCGCATCGCGGGCGGTCGCCGTCACCTCGCGGAGCGTATGCGGAAAGAATACGCCGAGTACAGAAGTCGTGATGAGAACGACCAGAACAGACCACAGAGCGAACCGACGAACGGTAAACATCAAAAACACCTCGCATACATAATTTCGTTTATTGTTTGTTGCAAGCGGTAACTTTATGTGAAAAAGAATAAAATGACAGCAAAATGGCAAACTATGAGAGAAGAACAGAATGATTCGCATGAGAACAGAAAAATAACAGATTGACAAACAGGCGATGTAGCGA
>JAFSAX010000235.1 GCA_017442105.1 Selenomonadales bacterium
ATTCAGATTCATATACAACTTTGTCCACAATGAACCATCACATATTTTCTCTTGTAAAAACAAAAAAAGACCGCACGTATCCATCCCAAAAATTATCTTCTATCAAGATCTTTTGGCACAGGTTGACACGAGCCGCCCCCTTCATTCTATTTCATTATAAACAAATTTCTACGCAAAAATTTTTATTCATCACTTAATTATAATAACAAATACGATGCTTTTCTGTCAATAAGTATTCCTTTTCCCTATGTTTTTTTCTGCAAAAGAAGCAAAAAAGAAGCGACTTTTCGCTTCTTTTTATAATGCTGCAAGCAGCCTTGCCCCTTGTGCCGTCAAAAAACATATCCCCATCCCGATCACCGTCGGCAATAAAAAGGCAAGTATCGTCCACTTGATGCTCTGTGATTCTTGATAGACCGATAGGAGTGTCGTCGCACACGGCCAATGAAACAGGCAAAAGATGCTTACGTTGATGAGCGTCAATATATCCCATCCTTGCGATGCAAAGATATGTCCCACTTCTCGCACACTCTCGATCTCGGTCATATGCCCTGTTGCCAGATAGATCATGAGTAAGATCGGCAAGACGATCTCATTGGCAGGGATACCTAAGATGAAAGCTAAGAGTATCGCACCATCAAGACCCAACGCTCGCGCAAACGGGTCAAGAAACTCTGACAGCCACAAGAGCAGGCTGACATCTCCGACAGTAGTCTGCGCCAATAGCCAGATGATCATACCAAAAGGTGCAGCCACACAGACGGCACGCCACAAGACGACCCTTGTTCTTTCCCACAGCGAGCGATAGAGTACCGTTCTAAACCGCGGCATACGATACGGAGGCAATTCCAATATCATCGTAGACGGCTCACCTTTCAGCATCGTATCTGCCAACACTCTCGATACCAAGAAAGTCGCCGCGACTCCCATAAGGACGATTCCTGTTATGACGGCCGTAACAAGAACATTGCTGCCGCCCGCCCCACTTATGCCACCGACGATAAATGTCGCCAGCAAAAGAAGAGTCGGAAATCTTCCGTTACACGGTACAAACGCATTCGTCACCATCGCCAGTATCCGCTCACGCGGTGAGTCAATGATACGACACGATACCACCCCTGCCGCATTACAACCAAATCCCATACACATCGTAAGAGCCTGTTTCCCACAAGCCCGACATCGATAAAACATATGATCGAGGCTCATGGCAACACGCGGCAGATACCCCCATTCTTCCAGCAGTGTAAACAGCATAAAAAAAATCGTCATCGGCGGAAGCATAACAGCCACGACCCATGCCAAGCATTGCAGTACGCCATAGACGACCATATGATGGACCCACTCCACAGCCCCCAGCCAAAGCATGCCGTCACCGATAACAGCTACCGCTCCAAACAGTACTTCACCAAGCCATGATGACGGAACATTTGCCCCAATGATCGTCAGCCAAAAGACCGCGCCCAACAGAAATATCAAGAGCGGATATCCGAACCTACGCGACAGTACCATATCATCTATCCGCTGCTGCAGAGAATGTTTCTTCTCACATTCCACTGAAACGACAGCACTTGCGATCTCTTCTGTATTTCGATACAAGTCACCGATCATTTGTTCTCGGATATCTACATCACATCTCTCTTGGATATGGCTTGCCATCTCATCAACCTCGTAAAACACATCTTCCCGCTCACAGCTCACATCGTCCACCTTCCTTTTGGGCAGAAAGCATTTCTTTTACCCTGCACAGACACTCCTTATCACCTTCCAACCTACGCATCGCAAGCCACCTTGCATCGAACATTTCTCCTACCGCTCGCTTTATATACGGCAGAATCTCACCTACCGCATCTTCAACGACAGCCGAATATCGATTCCTGCGCGGTGTACGAAGGTCATCAGCCTGACAAGTACGCAACAGTACATTGCGCAGCTCATATATCCCTTCTTGCTGTTTCGCCGACGTCCCAACGACCGACACTCGCAGGATATCTTCAAGACGGATCAAGTCTATCATCACACCGTTTTCTGTTGCTTCATCCATCAAATTTACACAAAGCACCACACGTTTTGTAATCTCCAACACCTGCAATACCAAGAACAAATTTCGTTCCAAGCGAGAGGCATCAACAACGACAACAACAGCATCAGGTTTTGCAAAGCAAATAAAATCACGTGCTACAGCTTCTTCCGCCCGCCGCGCACCAAGCGAATACGTTCCCGGCAGATCAACAAGTACGAACTGCTCCCCAAGCCAATCGAATCGCCCCACCGCCCCCACGACCGTCTTGCCTGCCCAGTTGCCCGTATGCTGATTCATCCCCGTTAAGGCATTGAAAATCGTACTTTTGCCAACATTCGGATTACCCGCAAGAGCTACGACAAATGCATCGTCACCTGCCGTTATGTTAAACTGCTCTCTTATATATCGCCGACAAAAATCTTCCCCATCCATATACTCACCTCACCACTTAATAAACCTCCGCCAACACATGTTCACCGTCAGAGCGGCGAATCACAAGCCGAGCTGACCGCACCTTATATACACCAGCCTTACCAGATGGGCTGAACCGCTCACAGCGAATATGTGTCCCTATGACCAGACCCAATTCCAATAAACGCTCACGCAAAAACCCTTTTGCGGTAATGGCTCGCACAATTCCCTCATCTCCTACCGCCATTTCCGATATCGATACTACTCGCACATTCCCACCCCCTTATCACCATTTTTGCAAGACACTGCCAACACAACTTTCACCGTATCCTCAAATATCGTTCCAATCGACACAACCGTTCTTCCATGAGCGCCAGACGCTCCTCCGGACTTCGCTGGCCGCGTTCGTCATCTTCCAATAGAAACTCACTATCCGAATTTACGCGTGATTGAAGGAGTAGTTGTAACGTAAGCACCGAGCTGATGAATTCCAATGCAGCGAGCGCATCCTTCAATTCTCGAATCGTCATGCCACTCGCCTCCTATCTATTACTATGCACACGCTGCTCTCCTTGCGCCTTTCGCTATGGCAAATAAAAAAGCCTCGATACATCTTCTGTATCGAAGCCTTTTTACTTTCTTATCTTTGATATAACATCTCTCGAACACGTTTGACATACAGCGTACGAATCGCCTCATTCTCACCTAATCCATGCAGATACGATTCAACTTGATACCCTGCTTTCTGCAATGCTGTCTGCCACGATCCGTCACCTGTCATATCTTTTTCTACATGGCATCCTGCTACCAGCAAAAACGGTACAAGATATACTTTTTTCACATCTCCATATTCGCGAATACGCTTCATAACGTACGTAAAAGACAAAGCATCTTCTTCCATCACACCGACGATCACACGAAGGCCACGCTCATCAAACGCTTCTTGTAAGCAAGGATATACCGATCCTTGCGCACACTTAGAACCGTGTCCCATCAATACAACGATCTCGTCTGATCTTATCGGAGGAAATTGCAGGCGAAGCGCTTCTACGATCTCGCGATAATCGACCGAGCAGTTATTCTCATCACAGCATGTGAGGAGTGGTCTGCCAACGACCAATCGTGCGAATCGACCGCGATATTCTTCCGCTACTATAGCGACCTTGCTGCGATATTCTTCTCCTTCGATGATATGTGTCGGCATGATAACAACTTCTCTGCACCCGTCTTGACTCAGCCGTTCAAGCACCTCAGGCAGACTCTCTGTCACGATACCCAGCTCCGCTAATCTTTTTCTCACAAAGACCGAAGTGAACGCTCGATACACCGCATATGAACCAAATGATTCGGCAACCGCCTTTTCGATCGGCTCAATACACGTTTTGAGCGCGTCAATATATGTCGTACCAAAACTGACGACAATGATCGCCCGTTTTTTCTTCATTATCTTATCATCCATCTATTCAAACCCCATCTTTAATGGTTTTGGTATATCGACTGCTTTCGCCATCTCCATCAAACCATCTTCAGCAAACAACAGTTTCATTCCTGCTAAATAAACCTTGCCGCTCTTATCCGTCAGCATCGGTGATGTATCCTTGATCGTACCAATGATAACTTCTCCATTTTCATCAAATACGACATCTTCCCCCGCACGAAACAACACATATCCAGCACTTGTCGAATCAACAGTGAGTCGTTTCTGCCAACCAACAGGGCGAAGATTCGTATCCTCCTTCAGCGTACCCGATTTCAGCTTGCCATCAGGATAAAACACAAGCTCATTATCACC